>PMSZ01000058.1 GCA_003168235.1 Acidobacteriaceae bacterium | reverse complement strand
GCGACTCTGCCGGTGAGGGGCATGCGGGCTCCTTGGTTCATTCGTCTGTATCTCTGCGGACTTTTAGCTGACTTCCCAGAACGGAGGATTATAAATGGCGCTGGCGGAGAGTGCCGGGAATTGCGGCGGGCAGGATCGTTCAGGGAAAGGTCATTCAGCGACGATCATTGAGAGAAGATCATTCGCCACAGGGTACACGGAGCAACACGGGGGAAGGCATCAGCCGGCCTGGGTGGCGCGGGTCAGCGGGCGGGCTCCGAGAATTTTTTCGATTTTGTCGACCAGGGTGCGGCGCGTGTAGGGCTTAGCGATAAAGTAGGTCTTGGATTCAGGCGCTTCGGTCTCGAAATCGGGATTGCCGTAGCCGGACGTTATCAGGACCACGAGCTCGGGCGAACGCTGTTGCAGGTCGTGGCCGAGCTGCTGACCGGTGCCGCCGGGAAGGACCATGTCGGTCATGACAAGGTCGAGGCTGCGGTGATGCTCATCGTAAACCTTGATGGCGTCTTGCACGTCGAAGGCGGGAAGAACTTCGAAGCCGGCGTTCTCGAGAATGCCGCGGGTGGCTTCGCGGACGAAAGGCTCATCCTCGACGAGAAGAATCGTGCGCCGGCGGGGGAGATTGTTTGCGGTCGGGTCGCCGCTGCGGCCCTCGCCAGTGTCGACATGGTTGGGCTGCGCTCGGTTCGTGGAGAGATGGTGCTGGAGAGTCATGGCATCCTCGCTTACTTCGGCTTGAGCAATTGCGTGGCCTGTGCACGACGGTCGAGACGTGCATTGCGCACTGAGGTCTATATCGCTCGCAATCGGTGTGCGCTTTACTTCTTTCGGCTTACTTCGGAGCCGTGAGGATGGTCTGGTTGGGATCGAGAACTATCTTGCGGATGCCGCTGGGAGCGACGAAGTGAAAAGGCGTTTCCGGGCCGTCGGCCAGCACTTCTCCGAGAAAGACCTGCGCGTTGCCTTCCATCGTGGCGTAGACCGGAACGGCGGTGACGAGATCGTCGGGTACGTCATTTTGCGCGTCTTTCTGTGTGATCACGCCGGTGACGGTGATGACTCCGGCTTTGTCGACGATGCGAACGTCTCGCGCTTCGAGTTCGGGGATTGCAGTGCCTTCGATCCAGCCTTCGAGGAACCAGTCGAGTTTACGGCGGCCTTCATACCAGAGCGGACGCGGAAGTTCCTCTTCGAAAACGTGGACCAGTTCTTCGGTGCTGACGGTCTTGCCGGCATAGCGTTCCCGGACTCGGCGCAGGGCGCGGAAGAATGGTTCGTCGGGATTTACGTCCTGACTGGCGCGAATTTTCCGGGAATGGGATACCGATTCGGAACCGCGCGGCGCTGAGTTGTGGAGCTTTGCATCGTGGATCACGGAGTCGCGAAACATGCAGCGCAGCATGTGAAACAGCCAGGTGCCGCGTTCGTAGCTGATGGCCTCGTATCCGTCGGGAAAGTGGGAGGAGTCGAGGCGGGCTCCGAGCGTAACGGGACCGGCGTCGCGCAGCCACTCTCCATCTTTGTTCTTGCTGAGCAGATCGCGGCGATATTGCTCCAGAATCTGGCGGAATTGCGCGGGGTTCTGCTGCTCGAGCAGCAGGAGCGAGGCGTAGTTGGCTAAGCCCTCCGCAAACCACTGATCGCGATAACTCTTCCACAGCACGAGATCTCCCCACCATTGGTGGGCGGTTTCGTGCACTAATACCTGGGTATCGAGTTCGCGGGTGACGGGGTCAAGGCGCAGATCATTTTGTTCCTGGGGACTGAGAAAGGCGAAACTCGACAGGAAGACGAGAGAGGGAAATCCCTGGCTCAGGTCACCCGGCATCTGGGTGAGCGCAAGCGAGTCGTAGGGATACGGTCCAAACCATTCGGAGAAACTGGTGATCGCCTTGGCCGCGCGGTCGGCGACGGCCTGCACATCGCGCGCGGGCGAGGGCGGCGGCGCAGTGACCACGATGGGCGCCCCCGGCGATCTCGACCTGGAGTGGTAGGGCGGGGGAAGAGTTGGCGGCTCAATCACTTCGGGCCGCGCCCGGGGGAACGATTTCTCGACTCCTTTGGTGCCGTAGGCTTCGACGAGGATGTTGCCCGATCTGGCTTCGGCGCGCACATACTTGCCGAGGTTGAAGCCGGCGACGGGGATCGGGCGCTGCGAAGTCCAGCGGGAAATCTTCTCGACAGCGATTTCTGAGCTATCGGTGCCGCCGCTCGTTTTCGGACGCTCGTTCTCATCTTCTTTGTTATCGTCTGCGTGGCCCGCGATTGAAGTCTGCGTTCCTGTCGCCACCAGCGTCCATTCTGGCGGATAGTGGAACTCCATTTCGAATTGCGCGGGGTTCACACCGAGGTTTGGGTACCAGGTGCCGCGCTCGCCGACGTAGAGCAATCCGTTTCCTGCATCGGAGAGGACGTCGCCGGCATAGGTAAAGTGCAGCTTAAGTTCCTGGCTGGCCTGGAGCGGTGCGGGGAACACGATGGCCACCAAGTCGTTGCCTTTTCGGCGCTGTCCGGAGCCCTCGAGCGCCGGATTCTGGATGAAGTCTACCGGGTGTCCATCGGCCTCGACGGCGTCGACTTTCAGATAGCGCGACAACTCGAAGAGCACCGTTCGTTGTCCTCCGTTGCGAACCCGAAGCATCACCTCCGTCGATGCACGCAACTTTGTCGGGGGCTGCACGGTCGCGTTGATGCGGTATCCGAGAATCGAGATGTCGCTGGCGGCAGCGGTCGCCGCTTTGTCGGGTGGGCCGGCGGCAAAAGACGTCCAAACATCGAAGTAGAGAACGCTATCCTTCACGCGTGGCTGCGCCGCCGACAAGGGCTCGGCGCTGGTTGCGTCCCAGAAGATTTCAAAGCTCCCCAAGCGTTTGCCGATCAGATGGGCGTGGAGCAGCGACGGAAATTTGTCCGACCGTTGGGCTAACTGTCC
>PMSZ01000435.1 GCA_003168235.1 Acidobacteriaceae bacterium | reverse complement strand
GCGTCAATCAAGTCGCGATGATTCTTGATCAGCCATTCCACACCGTTTGACCGCCCGCCTTCCTCGTCGGCCGTGAGCGCCAGAATGATGTCGCGGTCCGGCTTGAATCCTTCCTGTTTCAGGCGAATCATCGCCGTCATCAGAATTGCGTCGCCGTCTTTGATGTCTCCCGACCCGCGGCCGTAGAAGTACCCGTCCTTCTCGATAAATTGAAACGGATCCATGGACCAATCTTCGCGCCGCGCTTCCACCACATCGAGATGGCCAATCAGAAGCACCGGCTTGTGCTTGCCCGTTCCATGCAACCGGACCACGATATTCTTTTTGCGGTCATTAGAACTGGGACCGAGAACCTGAATGTCGCTGTCGGGAAATCCAGCGTCGCGAAAGCGTTGCGCCATGGCTTCTGCCGCCGCGGTCACGCTGCCCACTGAGTCCGTAGTGTTGATTTGGATCAGTTGTTTGAAGATATCCAGGGCCAGCTTTCGCGTAGCGTCGTCAGAGGCCCGGTCAGCGGCTCGGTCCGCCGGTTGTGCTTGCGACGCGAGGGTCAATACCAGGCAACAGAAAAGTCCCAACGACCATTTCACAAATCGCACAAGTTTCCTCCACTCGATCGATGATGCTCGCAAAGTCTGCGCAGATGCTGAGGGTGAAAGTTAACAGATTGTTTCGGCAAAGCCAAACGTGCTGTTCCGGCAAAGCCAAGCCGGCCGCCGGTGCCTGCCCCGCATAGAAACCGGCTAAACCCTTGTCCAGCAGCCCATTCCGTGGACACCAAGCTCTCCACAAATGTGCAATTTCTTGCCGTTTTCGGCCGGAAAGGGGTGCAAGCTACCCATTCCACACTGCCAAGGTTTGGTACGGAGCTTGCTCTTATCCAGGTGGGAGAAGCTTACAACCCCGGCTCAAGCCGCGGATGTTCCCTCGCTCTCTCCGTAAATCGGAGGCCCTTACGATGAAGAAAGTATTGTTCGTGCTTTGTCTGCTTTGCACCACCGGCGCGTTTGCGCAATATATCGGCGGCAGTCGAACTCTCAGCGCCCAGCCCCAGAGCTACAGCTTCCCAAGCAATCCGGCGCACGCAACTTACGCGCCCATGGCGGCCGAACTGAGCGTGCTCTCAAACTCGAGTTATACCGCTGCGCAGGGCGACCGGCCGGCATCGGATTTTCCTCAGGCGGAAGCCGCTTCGCTAGGCCTCATCGCCCGCGAGTTCAAGAAGCAGCACGATGCCCTGCCCAAGAAATCCCACGTCGTCTGGATCAACCAGTAAATCAGGTCTTAGGTCTCAGGTGTCAGGTCTCAGGGANNGCTGAGAACTGTCGCAACTGCCTCGTGAATTTTTCCTGCCTCCTGCTAGGATAAATTCACATGACCGTCCTGGACTTCACCGCTATCGTTGCGGTCGTCTCGTTCGCCGCGGGACTTCTCGGATCGCTCACCGGCCTGGGCGGGGGCGTAGTGCTCGTTCCTCTGTTAACGCTCCTGTTTCATGTCGATATCCGTTATGCCATCGGAGCTTCGCTGGTCTCGGTGATTGCGACGTCCTCCGGCGCAGCGGCCGCGTATGTGAAAGAAGGATTCTCCAACATTCGCATCGGCATGTTTCNNCGGTTATCGCCACTTCTTCGGGCGCCGCCGCGGCGTACGTGCGCGAGGGATTTTCGAATATTCGCATCGGCATGTTTCTGGAGATCGCGACGACCCTCGGCGCATTGCTGGGCGCGTTTCTCGCCACCAGAATCCCGACCAGCGCGCTGGCCATTATCTTCGGCGCGGTGCTGCTCTACTCCGCGTATCTTTCGCGCAAGCCGCGTCCATCGGCCCAGCGCAACCTGCCGCCCGATCCACTGGCCACACGCCTGCGGATGAACGGAACCTTCCCTGACGTCGACGGTCCGCGCTGCTACAACGTGCAGAACGTTCCCAGCGGCTTCAGCCTGATGTTCGGGGCGGGCGCGCTTTCCGGATTGCTCGGTATAGGGTCTGGAGCCGTCAAGGTGCTTGCGATGGACCAGGCCATGCGCATCCCTTTCAAGGTTTCGACCACCACGAGTAACTTCATGATTGGCGTGACCGCCGCAGCGAGTGCCGGGGTTTATCTTAGCCGCGGCTATGTTGATCCGGGATTGGCAATGCCGGTAATGTTGGGCGTTCTGGCGGGATCGCTGCTCGGTACCCGCATTCTGGTGAAGGCCGAAACAAAATCGCTGCGTCTGGTCTTTAGTTTGGTGATTCTGGTTTTGGGTCTGCAGATGCTTTACAACGGCTTGTGGGGGAAAATCTGATGGCGACCGCCGGCGCGCCTTCGCGCCAACCCTCCCATCAATCGCATCCGTTTCAGCCGCAACCATGGAGGGATCGCCGGCTGGAGATCGTTCTCGGCAACCTGCTCCGCGCCGGAGTGTTGTTCTCCGCGGCTATTGTGCTCGCGGGAGCTTGCGTCTATCTCTGTCGCCATGCGCACGAGCGCGCCAACTACCGTGTCTTTGTCGGAGAGCCGTCCGATTTTCGGACCATACCCGGAGTGGTTCACAGCGTCATCAACGGCCGCGGACGAGGCTTGATCCAACTCGGATTGCTCTTTCTCATCGCAACTCCCATTGCCCGGGTTGCGTTCTCTGTCGTCGGCTTTGCCATTGAACGCGACCGCATGTATGTGGTATTCACGGTGATCGTGCTGGCGATCCTGCTCTACAGCCTGCTGGGATCAGGGTTGACTTTTTAGAGACTTGGCGGCGAAATCGTCAATGTTTTGTTTGCGGCAACAATCCACTTTTTGGGACAACGACCCATGTTTCGACGCGCTTCTTTGGTTGTAGGGATTCTTGCATCTGTTTTATCTCTATCGGCGCTCGGGGCACAGTCAGCCACGAACCCGCCGGCCGGCCGTGCTGATTCTTTTGAGATGGTTCACGCGTATCCGCACGATTCGAAGGCGTTCACGCAGGGGTTGATTTTTGTGGACGGTCATCTGTATGAGAGCACCGGGCTCAATGGCAGGTCGTCGATACGGATGGTGGACTTGGCCAGCGGAACGGTTCTACAGAAATACGATATGCCGGTCGAGTATTTTGGCGAAGGGCTCACGGATTGGGGCGGCAGCTTGATTCAGCTGACGTGGAAGGCACACAAGGCATTTGTCTACGACCGTTTCAGCTTCTCGGTGCTCAAAACGTTTCCCTACGAAGGCGAAGGGTGGGGTCTGACTCACGATGGCACGCGGCTGATTATGAGCGACGGAACGGCTTATCTTCGCTTTCTCGATCCGAAATCGTTCGTGGAAACGGGGCGCATTCACGTTACTGACGCGGCGGGCAGGGCGATTGAGGAACTGAATGAACTCGAATACATCCGCGGGGAGATCTACGCCAACGTCTGGGGGACAGACGAAATCCTGCGCATCTCTCCGCGGACGGGGAAAGTCCTGGGATGGATTGACTTGAGTGGAATCATCGACAAGCGAGAACTGAGCGATCCTGACGCCGTTCTGAACGGCATCGCTTATGACGCCAAGGGAGGTCGGATTTTCGTCACGGGGAAGCTGTGGCCAAAATTGTTCGAAATCAAAGTGAAGGCCCGCCAGAAGTAACCGAAAAATTGAATCCTACCTTGCGCTCTCACTGGCTCCAACGATTTTTGCGGTGGTGATGGCTTGGCCCACGTGGCGCTGTGTGTGGTCGGCAATGTGAACCAGCAAGCCTCCTACGGTGGTTGGCAGTTGCTTCTTTCCTACGGTTCGGGCTGCTTCGAGATTGGTGGGGGAAATCGCGCGAATGCGTTTGGCGCCATCTGCGAGTGATGCGGCGAGTTCCGCAAACAGTGCGTCACGAGTTGCGTCGGGGTCGAGTTCAGTGCGCAGAAGAGACAGTTGCCCATCCGTCAGATGTCGGTCTTCGGCATAGGTCAGCAGGCGATCCAGGCTGCGCGCCAAATGGCGGATGTGGAACGCGACCGAAGCGGCTCCCTCGGGCTTGGCATTAAGTTCTGCGTCGGAGAGACTTGCGCACCACTTCTTTAAATCCTCCTCGGCCAATTGCAAGGCATGCAAAACGGCGCGTCCGACGGAGGGAACATCGGTTTCGGTGCCGCGCAGCCATGGCTCGAGGGATGGCATGTCGTCTTCCGATGGCTATACCCGTGCTAATGCGGCCAGAGCCAGGCGAACGTTCCGGCGGTCAGCACGGCATAGATGAAGCCGTCAAAAACTTCCTTCAGGGTTGCCGACCAGGTATGTCCTCGCCAGATGCCGTTGGTGAGATTTCCCACGCCGTAAGCGAGAAAGGCGGTGAGGGCGGCCAGGTGAAAGACGGCGTGATGACCGGCGCCTGGGCCGAGCGCCTGGCCGGCGAGCAAGGCAACGAAGAACCCGACGAGCAGGCAGAAGGCGAACCACTGAATGAGAAACTTCGGCATCTTGGGCGGGCCGCTCGGCATGATGGTGAGGAACCCGACTGGCCCCTGCTTTTGTTTTTCAATCAGCGCGGGCGACTTCATGTCTTTGTGAGTGCAGAAGGGGAAAATATAATGTCCGCGCTTGAGGGAAGTGGAACGCAGGGCAGTGAGAATTTTGTCTTCATCGGGGAGTTGGTTGTAGTCGCTGCGATGATAGGGCAGCACCATGTGCATGATGGAGCTGGCGATGAAGACGACGACTGCCGAGAGCAGAATCGGGAGCCAAAGAGCGGCGAGAGGAACCATGTCAGCCTCCTGGTGGCGCAGATGACGACGGATGGAAGATTGCACGCGAGGCTACGACATTGGGGAGGGTGTGGTCAAGAGGATCGTCATGAGGCAAAA
>PMSZ01000114.1 GCA_003168235.1 Acidobacteriaceae bacterium | reverse complement strand
ACAGGCGCGGGTTAACACCGCTGCCCTTCGGTTGGCTGCTCAAACCATCGCCTGACCGGATTGGGTTGAAGCATCTCTCGAAAAATAAAAGGGGGACCCGGTGGCTTCTTGATTTGCAAGAGCAGCGTATGCTGGGGCTCCCACGAAGGAATTGCTCCGACCAACATCAGGCCGCTGGCGCAGGGCGAAATCCTGTCTCTTTTTCCAGAACTGGGTGCTGCACCGTCAAGAGCGGCCGGTGCGCGACCGCGGAGTGGCAGAGTATGTTAGAAAGAAGCGTGGGTGAAATGCCGGCATTTCCTGAAACCGGCGAATAGATACTCGGAAACGCGCTACGGGTTAGAAGATTGGGGACAGGATCATGCTTTTCGCCGCGGCATGCCGAGCCCAAACCAAAAGCACGAACCTTGTGATCAAGCGCGGGTCAGGCGACTGGGTCGGTAGAGATTCCAACTCTTTTCAGTGATCGCCATTGCAGGTCTCCGCGGAGATATTGCCAGATGCCTTGGAGGCGCCAGATCATTGTGAGTTGACGGTAGGGGAAGTGCTCGAATAGGCAGTAGATGAGCAGGCGCGCGACTTCGCGCCAGTCGCTATAACGGCGGAAGGTCATTTCTTCGAGCAGCACCGAACCGATGGAAATCAGCGTGGCGAAGGCATAGCCAAACAAGAGGAATTGCAGGAAAAATGACTTGCTGAGCACTCCTAAGATCAGGGCGAGGATGATGGTGGAGTATCCGACGACTTCGATGATGGGCGCGAAGAACTCGAAGATCCACATGTAAGGGAGTATGAGCCAGCCGACGCGTCCGTAGCGGGCCCGGAAGAGCATGTCGCGATTCGGCCAAAGTGTATCGATGAGACCCTTGTGCCAGCGAGCGCGCTGACGGGCGAGCGATTTCAAGTCGGTGGGCACTTCAGTCCAGCAAGTGGGGTCGGGAATGAAGTCGATGCGATAAGAGCGGCGATTCTCATGCAGGCGGCGGTGCATGCGAATAACAAGATCAAGATCTTCTCCGACCGCGTGAGTGCGAAAACCTCCAACTTGCAGCACTAAGTCGCGTTGAAAAACTCCGAATGCACCGGAAATTATGGGGAGCATATTGAAGCCTGCCCAGGCTTCGCGGCCGACCAGGAAGGCGCGCAAGTATTCAATGACCTGCATGACTTCGATCGGACTCTTGGGAAGGCGCACTTCCTCGATTTGATTATTCACGACACGGGAGCCGTTCAAGACACGTACGATGCCGCCAACGGCCATGACACGACCGGGATCGGCGAACACTCCCGCCATGATGCGAATGAGAGATTCTTTTTCGAGAATTGAGTCGGCATCGACTACGCAAATATAAGGACTGGTGGCGGCGTTGATTCCTGCATTGATGGCATCGGCTTTACAGCCTGCCGCCTCTTTGTCGAGGACGAACAGGCGCGGATCGAGCCGACTTCGATAGATGGCGTGAAGTGGCGCAGTCGCAATGTCGGCGATATAGAGGATGCGGGCGGTCTGAAGCAGATAGGCCTGCCGCAGTTTTTCCATGGTAGCGTCGTCCGATCCGTCGTTGACGACGATGACTTCGAGGCTGGGATATTCGAGACCAAGCAGGGCTCCGACGCTGCCGACGATTGAACGTTCTTCGTTGTGCGCAGGAACGATGAGGGTTATCGGTGGAGTGAAGGGAGAAGCTTTCGGCAGCTCCAGGCGCTGACTCTCGAGACGATGACGATGGAGGACGTTCCTGACAATTGCAACGATCAGCAGTCCAAGGTAAATAACATTGGATAGCGCGTAGTAGATGAACAGGGTATCGTTCGAGATGGCGAGAAAATGCATGGTCAGAGCGACCCGGCCGAGGCTGCCACGGCCTTACCGGTGAGTTCCACTCGTTTTCTCGCTTCCGCTACAACTTCCATCAACGCGGATTCGGCAGAGTGATGACCGGCACTAGCAAAGCCGCCGACAATTTTCTCGACGGCGCCGGACCGCTCGAGTTCAGAGACAAATGCCTGCAGGGCGTAATCGTCTTTGGTAGCTACCACATCTTCGAGGATTTGATCGAGTTGAGGCTCCATCCGCGCGAGTGCCCAAGCCGCGCGCTGACGCACGTGGCGGTTGGCATCACAGAGGGAGCGCAACAAGATCCTGATTTTGCCGACGTTTTCGATTTGTCCAAGCGCAACTACTGCCCGCAGACGAACGAACCACTCTGGATCGGCGGCCAATGTGTGGAGCGCAGGCAATGTGTAGGAGGAGTTGGTATTACCGAGAGCACGAGCGGCGGACGCGCGCACTTCTGGCAGAACATCAGAGGCGAGGACGAGCAACTCCTCACCGAGTGAGGGGGATGCCAACTCGCCGAGCACGCGTGCCAGCAACTCGCGAACCGGTCCCTGTGTTTGCTCAACGTAGTTGACCAATACCTCAGGGTGGGACCGGCAACAATTTACCAACGCGTTTTTCAAAGAACGTTCGGGTGCATCGAACCGGCCGGCGACGATGCGATCGAGAATTGGGATGGCGGCTTCCATGCGGGCCGTTCGGCCAAGGCCACGGACCGCGGCGATTCGAGTTTCGCGCAAACTCGAATCCAATCCTGCGGCCAGAGCAGGAATTGCTTCCATGGCGCGAGTTCGCCCCAGAGCGAGCAGCGCGGTTCGTTGCTTTAATCCGCGCGATGTTCGGGCTTCGTAAATCCGCATATCCAGTAACCCGCTGACGCGAAGGCAATCCAGCAGCGGGGGCAATTCGTCGGCTGGCGAC
>PMSZ01000130.1 GCA_003168235.1 Acidobacteriaceae bacterium | reverse complement strand
TTCACCAAATGGGCGAATCTGAAGCTCGTGCTGATTTCGCTGTTCGGAGCGACGGCCGGGCAGGGTGTGGTCTGGTACACGGGGCAGTTCTACGCTCTGTTTTATATGCAGACCATTCTGAAAGTGAATGTGAAGACCGCCAACATCATAGTCGCCGTCGCGCTTCTTATCGGGATGCCGTTCTTCACTGTGGTGGGCGCACTCTCTGACAAGATCGGCCGCAAGAAGCTGATGATGACAGGCTGCCTGCTCGCGGTTCTTACCTATATCCCGATCTACAAAGCCATGGAACACGCGGCCGGCAACAATGTGGTCACCGTAAAGTCCTCCCGCAACAAAGTTACTGGCGCAATCGGGCTGGCGGCCATGACTACGGACGCCACGGGAGCTTTGGTCCCTGCCAAAGAAGCCGCCAATCCGAACTTCTGGATGCTGGTGCTCCTCATATTCATACAGGTACTCTACGTATGCCTGATCTACGGCCCCATCGCCGCTTACCTGATTGAGGCTTTCCCGGCGAAGATTCGCTACACTTCGCTGTCTCTGCCTTATCACATAGGCAACGGCGTGTTTGGCGGGTTGCTGCCCTTGATCGGCCTCTCGGTCGTCGCCGAGACCGGCAAGATTTATGCCGGGCTCTACTACCCGATGATTGTGGCCGGCATTACGTTTATCGTGGGCAGTCTGCTCCTGAAAGAGACGCACGGTAACCGCATTTGGGACGAGACCGGAGGCGGCACCAAGGCAGCGGATTGAGACTCGGTTCTTCAGGCCCGAAAACGTTCAGTCCTAAACTCCGCCAGCCGCGCAAGCTGCTGGCGGAGACATTTTGCGCCATAATAATCTCATCAAGCCCAAAGGGGTAAGCCGATATGGCGGATGTACGTTCAAAACGAGGCGCCGCAAGCGAGGCCACCGAAGCGCAGATTGCCGTCCATTGGCGCGAGGAAGAGTATTACTATCCGCCAGCGAAATTTATCGGCCAGGCGAATCTCACCGATCCCAATGTGATGGAGCGCTTTGGGGAGAAAAATTTTCCCGAATGCTTTCGCGAGTATGCTGACTTGCTGAGCTGGGACCAGTACTGGCACACCACGCTCGATACCAGCAATCCGCCGTTCTGGAAGTGGTTTGTGGGCGGTAAGATCAACGCGTCGTATAACTGCGTGGACCGGCATCTCGCCAAGTACAAGAACAAGGCGGCGCTGATATTCGTTCCGGAGCCGGAATCGGAAGCGCCCGTCTCCGTCACCTATCGCGAATTGTATGTGAGAGTGAATGAATTCGCGGCGCTGCTGCGCGATTATTGCGGTCTCAAAGCCGGAGATCGCGTCACCATACACATGCCGATGGTCCCGGAGTTGCCGATTACCATGCTGGCATGCGCGCGCCTGGGTGTCGTCCACTCCGTTGTGTTTGGAGGTTTCAGCGGCGAAGCGTGCGGTCTGCGTGCCGCCGATTCCGGCAGCCGCGTGCTCATCACTATGGATGGCTATTACCGCAATGGCAAAATGCTCGACCACAAAGCGTCCGCCGATGTCGCGATCAGTTTTGCCAAGCAAGAAGGACAAGTCGTAGACAAGGTTCTCGTCTGGAGGCGTCACGCAGGCCAAAACGCGTCCACATCGCCATTCATCAAAGGGCGCGATGTGTTCGTGGACGAAGTCCTTCCGAAGTACTCGGGCGTAATCGTGCCACCCGTACCCATGGACGCCGAAGCCCCGTTGTTTCTCATGTACACCAGCGGCAGCACCGGAAAGCCCAAAGGCTGCCAACACCGTACCGGCGGCTACCTCGCCTACGTGACCGGCACATCCAAGTACATCGAGGACATTCATCCCGAAGATGTTTACTGGTGCATGGCCGACATCGGATGGATCACGGGCCACTCCTATATTGTTTATGGTCCCTTGGCGTTGGCCGCCACCAGCGTCCTCTACGAAGGCGTTCCCACCTATCCCGACCCCGGGAGGGCGTGGAGAATCGCCGAGCGCCTGGATGTCAACATCTTTCACACCTCGCCGACAGCCATTCGCATGTTGCGCAAGTCCGGACACGATGAACCCGCCAAGTACAACTATCACTTCAAACACATGACTACAGTGGGAGAGCCGATCGAGCCCGAGGTCTGGCGCTGGTATTACGATGTAGTGGGCAAAGGTGAGGCGGTAATTGTCGATACCTGGTGGCAAACCGAAAACGGAGGCTTCCTCTGCAGCACCAAGCCCGCCATCGATCCCATGAAGCCCGGAAGCGCGGGCCCCGGCATGCCTGGAATCTATCCGACGATTATTGACGAAAATGGCCAGGAAGTCTCGGCCGGGTCCAACAAAGCGGGCAATATCTGCATTCGCAATCCTTGGCCTGGAATCATGCAAACCATCTGGGGCGACCGCGACCGCTTCGTCAGCCAGTACTACAAGAAATACTGCAAGAATCCCAACAGCAAGGATTGGCGTGATTGGCCATATTTTGCGGCGGACGGAGCCGTGCTGGCCGCGGACGGCTATTTCCGCATTCTCGGCCGAGTCGATGACGTCATCAACGTGGCCGGCCACCGGCTCGGCACCAAGGAGCTGGAGTCGGCCGCGCTCACCGTGCCGGAGGTGGCCGAGGCAGCGGCTGTGCCGGTCATCGACGACATCCGCGGCCGAATGGTCGAGATGTACGTCTCGCTCAAGCCCGGCGTAGAAGCGGACGGGATGGAGGCCAAGGTCGTCGCCGCGATCGAGACAGAGATCGGCAAGATCGCCCGGCC
>PMSZ01000529.1 GCA_003168235.1 Acidobacteriaceae bacterium | reverse complement strand
ACTTCGGCCAGATTTTCATGCTCTACAGCGGAGCCGGCAAGGTCAATGCCGCGCTCGACTCCGCGACCGATAGCCCCGCCGATATCGAAGTCAACGACGAATACGGCGTCGTGCACCGCGTCTGGAGGATCTCGGATCCATCGATCATCGCCTCCGCGCAAGAACAAATGCGCACCCGGAAGCTGATCATCGCCGACGGCCATCACCGCTACGAAACTGCCCTCACCTATCGCGACGAGCGCCGTGCCTCCGCGGAAACCGGGTCCGGCCTGCCCACTCCCTACGACTCCGTCATGATGACCTTCATTGATATGGATTGCCCCGGCCTCGTCATTCTTCCCACGCACCGCCTCGTCTTCGGACTCCCCTCTTTTTCCGCCCCGCAGTTTCACTCCGACGCGCAAAACTTTTTCAACATCGAAGAAGTCGACGCCGGAATCGACGCTCCGCGCGCCACCGCCATTTTGCGCCAAGCCGACCACTCCGGGACTGCCCTGCTCGCCGTCACCGCCGGTCGCGCATTCTTGCTGCATACGCCGAAGGCCGTCGGCACCTTGATCTTCGGCAAACTTTCTCTGCGCCAGCAAGCTTTGGATGTTGTGCAACTCCACAAGTGCCTTCTCGAAGGCGTGCTCAGGATTTCCGAGGAAGCCATCCGCAATCAGGCCAACATTTCTTATTGTCGCGACGCCGCAGAGGCTCTGCAGCAAGCCCAGAGTGGAAAAGTCCAGATGGCGTTCCTGACTAATCCCGTGCGCATCGATCAGGTCCGCGACATCGCCTTTGCCGGCGAGGTCATGCCCCAGAAGTCCACTGATTTCTACCCCAAGCTGCTGAGCGGCCTCACGATTTATGCCTTGGAGTAATAAACCGCAGTTCCCAGTTCTCGGTCACAAGGGTTTTGTCGAGAATTGAGAACCGGCAATTGAGAATTACACTGTAAGAGCAGTGTCCTCCACCACCGACAAGTCGTTCGCCATTCTCCTCCTCAGCGTTACCCTCCTGTCCGCTGCTCCCACGCCCTCGACTGCCAATAGCGACAAGCACATTTCTGTCTATTCTCCTGTCGCCCTCTATTCGCTTCCGCTGCTGGAGCGCCCCGGCAGTGATTACGTCGGCCTGCTCGAACTGCTCGAGCCGCTCGGCCAGGTCAGCACCGTCGTCAACGGCCGATCCTTGAAGATCCGGTATAACGCGACCGACGCGGAGTTCACAGCGGGCAAAACACAGGCCAGAATCCACGGCCACAATTTCGATCTTTCCGCTCCCTTCCTGATCGAAAACTCGCGCGGACTCATTCCGCTCGGCTCTCTAAGCGCGTTGTTGTCGCGTTTCCTCGGAGCTCCGGTAAATTTTCGCGAAGCCGCGCGCCGCCTGTTCATCGGCGATGTCGGGATACAACCGAGTTTTCGGCTCGATGCAAGCAACCCTCCGCGGCTGCTGCTGAATTTCACCTCTCCCGTGACTCCAATCATTTCCCAGGAACCAGGCGGCCTTCGCATCGTCTTCAAGCGCGATCCGGTCGTGTCCCCAGGCAGCCAATCAATTTCTTTTGACAATCAGGTCATCACCCACGCCGCCTACTCTGAGGCTAACGGCGATGCCGAATTGGAAGTGACCGCAACCCAGCTGTTGACGGCGTGCGTCAGCACCGACAAAAAAACAATTACTATTTCGCCGCCCGTCGCCGTAGCAGTTCAGCCGAGTACCGTTGCAGCGCACCCGCAAAATCCAGCGCAACCATCGCCGGCCAGCCCCGCCAGCGCCCATCGCATTCTCGCCGTGGTCGACCCGGCGCACGGCGGCGACGAACGCGGCGCGGCCCTGACCGATACGCTCGCTGAAAAAGATGTCACCCTGGGATTCGCGCGGCTCCTGCGCCACGAACTGGAACTTCGCGGCTTCGCCGTCCAGTTGCTGCGCGACGCGGATACTAATTTGTCTCTCGATCAGCGTGCCTCCGCCGCGAACACAGCCCACTCCTCCATCTACATCACCCTGCACGCCGTCTCGCAAGGCAGCGGTGTGCGCGTCTATACAGCGCTCCTCCCGGTCGAAGGCGAGAGCAGAGGAATCTTTCACGCCTGGAATGCCGCTCAGGCCCCCGCTCTACCCATCAGCCGAACTGTCGCCGCCGCCATCGTTGCCGCGCTGCAAAAAAGCCAATTCTCCGCGCAAGCTTTGTCGGCGTCACTGCGACCTTTGAACAATGTGTTCATGCCCGCCGTCGCCGTGGAACTCGCACCCGGCCCGAACGGTATCGACGATCTGACCTCAGCCAACTATCAACAACGCGCCGCGTCCGCCGTCGCCGACGCCGCCTCGGCTCTCCGCGACCACCTGGGTGCGCAGCCATGAGGACGGAAAAAAGATGATCCCTCGCCACCTCCTCATCGCCGTGGCCGTGTTGCTCATGCTGGTCGTGTCGCTCGGAATCTTTCTGCGCCACATGCGCCGCCGCGAGGCCGCACTTGAGGCTTCTTCTGGCAACGCGCTTCCCGTCACCCCGCCAGCCTCCGGCCCGACAGAAACCGTCACGTTGTACGTAGCTGACGACGCCCTCGGCGCGCTCCGCGCTCAAGCCGCGCAGATTCCTCTTCCCGGAGGACGCCAGCAGCGTGCCGAAGAATTGTTGCGCGCGCTGCTCCGCGTTTATCAGCAACCCGGCGCGGCCCATCCCATCACGCCCGCCGCCGACATCCGCAGCATTTTTCTCGTCGATCCCGGAGCCGCCGTCATCGATCTGAACGCCCCCTTCGCCGACCAGCACCGCTCCGGCATCCTCAGCGAGCAGCTTACCGTCAATTCTCTGGTCGAAANNGGTCGAAACCCTCGCCGTCAACGTTCCCGGCATCCAGCGCGTCAACATCCTCGTGGAAGGCAAGCAGCGCGACACCCTGGCCGGTCACGCCGACCTGAGCGGATCCTTCGACGTCATCGCAATTGAACAGGCGGGCAGCCGGTAACGCTCCGGCACCGACTGCCGCCTTCGGAGCCTGATTCAGCAGCTACCTTGACTCATCACAGCTGCCGATTCACTATAGAATCGTCATGCATGATCTATCGCAGCGATAACCGCACTCCCG
>PMSZ01000371.1 GCA_003168235.1 Acidobacteriaceae bacterium | reverse complement strand
GCGACCAATGCCCTGCCATCCCTGCATTCGTCACTCACACTCGCCATTGTGGCACTTTCTGTCCGCGAATCAAGCTGCCCTCGGGCATACACCTTTGTGCCCGCAAGACAGACGCATGGTAACTGCCGTAATCTGTTACCAGACCCATTCATGGAGGACGCATGTCAAATCCCTCGTCTCAACGCAGTTCCAAGCCGGAGCCGAACGAAAAGCTGATCAAGATTTTCGATGCCGAGCAGGAAAACGAAGCCATCGTCGTGCAGGGATTGTTAGGCTCCGCCGGCATCGAATCCGATTTGAAGTCCATCGACGCCGTGCAAGACACGTTTCCCGGCGTAGGCGGAACTGTCCTTCTGGTCCGCGAACAAGATGCGCCTGACGCCAGGAAGATTATCGAGGCCTACCGGAAGTTGCCGCCGCTGGATGACGAAACCGCCGACATCGCCGGGTAACAGGCGCTCGTGCAGAGACGGCGCTGCATCTCTGCACTCTGCATCTCTGCTACCCGATTCAGTGCAACAGCGCCACGTCGGGAGTCACCGACGTTCCGTCCAGATAAAAACTGACCGCTCCGTCCTCATCCGTGCGGAAGGTTTTCACTCCCGCCTGTTGCAACCGTTCCAGCACTTCGCGCCGCGGATGCCCATACACATTTCGCGCGCCCACGGAAATCACCGCGTAGCGCGGATGAACCGTCGAGAGCAGATCGGCTGAAGTTCCGCTGGCGCTGCCGTGATGCGCGACCTTCAGTAGCATCGCCTCCGGATGCTCCTCCACCACGCGCCGTTCCGCCGGACGCTCCGCGTCTCCCTCAAGCAGCGCCGCCGTGCCGCCAAAAGTTGCCGTAAATACCAGGCAATCGTCATTCGGACGCATCGAGCCGGTCACCTGGTCGCGCCCCGGAGCCAGCATCTGAAAATGCGCCCCTCCGTAATCGAATTGATCGCCTTCTTTCTTGACCGAGATCTGCATCCCCGCGCGCCTGGCTTGCGCTACGATGGCCGCCAACTCAGTGACCGGTTGATCAATGCTCAGCCAAAGTTCCCGCGGATGAAAATTCGCAATCACAGCCGGCATTCCCCCGAGGTGGTCCGCATGAGGATGCGTGATCGCCACCACGTCAAGATGATCGATCCCCCGGCTCCACAAATAAGAAGACACCACCTGCTCGCCGAGGTCGAAGTCAGAATGCATCCACTGCGGCAAACCTCCGGCATCGATCAACAGCGTGTGTTTGTCCGGTGTGACCAGAAGAATCGAATCGCCTTGTCCGACGTCGATCGTGGTCATCTCCATCACTCCCGGCCGAACGTGAGGACGCGACGGAACGAACGCAACCCACACCGCCACGGCAAATAACAACGCCACAGAAACGAAAGCTGCCCAGCGCCTGCGGCCCGATTGCGCCGCAAGCATGGCAATCATCAGCGCTGCGATGGAAACAAGAATCATCGCAGTCGAAGGCATGGCCACCCGCAAATCGGCAATGCTCATTCTGAAACTTGAAGCTCCTGCCGCGCCTAACGCATGCCCGCCGCCCAGCCAGTGCACTGTCCCCGCAATCCCTTCGAGCGCNNGCGGCGAACGGCATCAGCACCTGCGTCAGCGGAATCACCGCCAGATTGGCCGGCATCCCCATCGTGGTTGCGCGATGAAAGTGATACGCCATCAGCAGCGCCAGCCCGGCTTGCATCAGCGCGGAGATAAAAATCAATTCACCCGCGCCGATCGCCACGCGCAACAAAATCGATGGCAACTCCAGGCTGAGACGTTCGCCGATAAATCTTCGCAGCCTGCCCGCAATCAGCCGCAGGTCGAGACGGAATTGCGCCACTTTGGGAGCGAGATGTAAATCGTAGCTGGAAGCACGCAGCAGCCGCAGACCGCGCGCGTAGGGCAACGTCGTTCGCTCCAGAATAGGCGCACCTATTCCCGCAATAATGAATACGGCAACAAACGTCAGTTGAAAACTGGCGCCGAACAAGGCCTTCGGGTCCGCGATCAGCACTCCCAGGGCCGCCGCTCCAATCGCGTTCATCATGTTGCGTTCGCGATACAGCAGGCGTGCGCCCAGATACGTCGCTAACATCAGCGCCGCCCGCCACACCGGAGGCCCCACGCCCACCACGAAAGCATAAGCAAATGACACTACGACCGTAGCAATCGCCGCTACCGCAGGATCGACGCGAAACCGCCGCAACACCCAGAAAATGGCCGCCGCCAGAATGCTCAGGTTCATTCCCGAAACAACCAGCACGTGATACGTTCCCGAGCGCTGATACTCGGTGCGCGTCGCGTTTTGCAGAAACGATTCTTCGCCGAGCACCATCGCGTCCATCAGCGAGGCTTGCGACGCTGGCCAAAGTTGATGGATCTTGGCAATGATGCTCGCATGAACGCGCATCCGCCACTGTTCGATGCGGCTGCCGGAAAACCCCGGCAGTTGTTCAATGTCCTTCGCCTCCGCCGAGCCCAGCACGCTGATCCCGTTATCCCGCAGATAGCCTTCGTAGTCGAACGCCCCAGGATTGCGGTAATTGCGCGCCGGATGCAGCTTGGCCAGAATGCGCACCCGCTCGCCATAAGTCAGCGTGAGTGAAGAGTTACGTGGGGAGTTGCCTGGAGTGATGCGTGGGTCGATGGGTAGATTGGTGGGCGTTTCTGAATCGTCTAGCTTCTCGTGAATCGTCAGCCGCACCCCGGCCCGCACCGGCCACGTCTGTCCCTGGCTCGCGATCTCCTCTGTTTCCACATCAATCGATTCGCTTAGCGAAGACTTGCTTATCGAAGATTCGCTGACCGAAGATCCACTTATAGAAGACTCGCTTAGCGATCGTGCCCCCACCGCCCGCGCATACCCCTCCCGCACAACCCGCGCCGTGAGCATCACAGGATGGCCATCTGCCAGCTCAAGAATACTGGGGGCGTACTGATGATTGTCCTTCGCAGAAAACTCAGGCTGACCGCGAACCTGAATCACGCGAATCTGAATCAGAAGCGCGCCCAACAGGAACCACACACCCAGCGAGAGCACCTTGGCCAGCCACGAACGTTGCCGCAGAAACCACAACGCCGCGAAAGCGAAAACTACAATGGCGACCATCCACCACGACGGCGGACGCCACGCTCGCGCGCCCGTCCACAAGCCGAGCGAAAAGACCACCGCCGCCCAGAACAACGGCTGCCGCGACGTCTTCCGCTCGTGCATCATGAATTCGACCTCCGCCAGAAACCAGAAGGGAAGCCCAGCGACAGGAAAAAGCCGTCAGCGCGTCAGCAGCATGACCGATTCGATGTGAAACGTCTGCGGAAACAGATCGAAAAGGTGCGCTTCTTCAATGCGATAGCCGGCCGCCAGCAGCGGGCCAATGTCCCTGGCCAGCGTTGCCGGATCACACGAAACATACCGGATGCGCGGCGCACCCAGCGCTACCAGAGAGCGGATCCCCGCCTTGCCAACTCCAGCCCGAGGTGGGTCCAGGACGACCAAGTCAGGACGCTTT
>PMSZ01000070.1 GCA_003168235.1 Acidobacteriaceae bacterium | reverse complement strand
CGCACTCGAAGGGAATCGTGCACCGCGACCTGAAACCGGAAAACTTGTTTCTGACGCACGACGACCGGGTGAAGATCCTCGACTTCGGTCTGGCGAAGTTAACCCGTCCGGAGACGGACCCAGATGCGGATGCGGCCACGGTGCAAGTGAATACGGAACCGGGGCAAGTGATGGGGACGGCGGGATATATGTCGCCGGAGCAGGTGAGGGGAAAAACGGCGGACAATCGCTCGGATATTTTTGCGTTCGGCTCGATTCTGTACGAGATGATTTCGGGGAAGAGGGCGTTTGAGGGCGAAAGTCCGGCGGATACGATGAGCGCGATCCTGAAAGAAGAGCCGGTCGAACTATCGGAAGTGACGCGCAATGTGACTCCGGCGCTGGAACGGATTGTGCGGCACTGTCTGGAGAAGAATCCGGGGCTGAGGTTCCAGTCGGCGGGAGATCTGGCGTTCAATCTGGAAGCGCTGACGGAAAGCTCGGTGGGAAGTTCTGTGAGTAGTGCTGTTGCTGGCTCGGCGATCGGTTCGGCAACAGGGAGGGCGACGGCGCTGTCGGGAATGGCGGAGCCGATCCTGACGGAGCAGACCAGCGCGGAGAAAGCACAGGCTTCGGACGGAAGATCGCACGGAAGATTGCTGGGAGTAGTGGGTGCCGTGGTGCTGGCGGGTGTGATGCTCGGCGTGGGATGGTGGCTGGGTCGCGGTAGCGGCAGCGCTTCGCTTCCGGAGTATCAGCCGATCACGTTCCGCACGGGTTCGATCGGGAATGCGCGATTTTCGCCGGATGGCAGCATTGTTTACAGCGCTTCGTGGGACGGCGGCGAAAACCAGTTATATGTCGGGCGGATGGATGACAATGGCGCGCGGGAACTGGGAGTGAAGGACGCGGAAATACTTTCGATTTCGAAGAGCGGAGAGTTGGCGGTCCGGCTCAGGTCGGTAAACGTCGGGGGATGGGAAGAGACGGGAACGCTGGCGCGGATTCCGATGAGCGGCGGAGCGGCGCGAGAGGTGCTCGATCAAGTGCAGGACGCGGACTGGGCGGCGGACGGCGAGAACATGGCGGTGGTGCGTTACTTGCCTGAGAGCCAGCACTGGCGATTGGAATATCCGATCGGGAAGGTATTGTTCGACGGTACGAACTGGATCAGTCATCCGAAGATATCGGCGGACGGGAAGTGGGTAGCGTTTGCGGATCATGAGAACGCGGCTGGCGACGACGAGGGATCGGTAGCGGTGATTGGCGCGAGTGGCGGAGATAAGGAGAAGATACTTTCGACAGGGTGGTCGTCGCTGGAGGGGATTCTATGGTCTCCGGGCGGCGATGAGATTTGGTTCGCGGGCGCGAACGATGCTAGTGGCGCGCACCCGCGAGCGGTAACGCTTTCCGGCAAGGTTCGAACCATCGCCAGTGCTCCGGGTTTGATATTCCTGGAAGACCTGAGGAACGGTGTGGGGCTGATCGTAACGCATCGGCGACGCATCGGGATTCTAGGAGTGGCGCCCGGTGGAAAAGATGTGCGCGAGCTGGGTTGGTACGACTGGTCGTATCTGAGCGATGTAACTCCGGATGGCCGCAAGATCTTATTCGACGAGTCGGGGCAAGGCGGCGGACCGAATTACACGGTCTTTGTCCGCGATACCGACGGATCACCGCCGGTGCGGATTGGCGAGGGAAGAGGATTGGCGATTTCTCCCGACGCAAAATGGGTGGTTACGCAACCGCCGAACGGCGGTCCGCTGAGGCTGGTGCCGACGGGCGCGGGTGAGGCGCGGCAACTAACCCACGACAAAGTGAGTTACGAGAGAGTGCGATGGCTGGCCGGTGGCAAAGAATTGCTGGTGAGCGGAGTCGAGCCGGGACACGGCGCGCGCGATTACGTGGTTGCGGTGAGCAATGGCGATTCGCGGCCGGTGACTCCAGAGGGCGTGGTTGGGGTCGTGCCGTCGCCGGACGGGCGGAGCACGGCGGTGCAGGGTCCGGATGGAAAATGGGGAGTCTGGCCGCTGGATGGGAGTGGCATGAGAATGATTCCCGGGCTCGATGCGAATTACCGGCTGAGCGGGTGGTCGCCGGATGGAGCGTCGGTGATCGCGCTCCCCGCGCGGCAGCAGAGCAAGAGTGCCAACGTTTATCGGGTTGATGTCGTCACCGGGAAAATGGAGTTGGCGAGAACTATTGGGGAAGACCTGGCCGCTGGATCGGTGAGCCTGAGTGCTTCCTATTTGTCGGGCGATGGAGGCATGTACGCGTATCGTTACATGCAGACGTTATCGCAGGTGTATGCGGTGAAGGGGATGAAGTAGCGGGTCATATATGAAGAATGCTTTTGGAGTTGCGATGGCGGTGGTGATTCTGCTTGGGTTTGGCCTTAGCGGGTTGGCGTGGGCCCAACAGGATGATGACTATGAAGGGCCGATGTCGAACCTGAAGTTTGTTGTGCTGAAGGACTACAACGGCAAGCCGGTCCGGAATGCGGCGGTGGTGCTGCATCCGGTGAACAAGAAGGGCGAGCAGACCAAAGGCGGCATGGAACTGAAGACGGACAACGACGGGCGGACGAATATTGAGGGGATTCCGTATGGTCCGTTGCGGATCCAGGTGCTGGCGCCGGGATACCAGACATTTGGCGAGGATTACCAGATCAACAAGCCGGAGTTGGAAATTATGGTGAAGCTGAAGCGTCCGGGAGGACAGTATTCGACGTATGGCAAAGACCAGCCGGCGCAGAAGCCGCAGTGAATTAATGTGAGAGTGCAATTATGAAAAGAAAATTTTCAGTAACGGTGGCGGCGATTGTGTTTGCGTTTTGCACGGCCGGATTGGCTTTGGCCCAGGATGACGAAGGGCCGTTGTCGAGTGTGAAATTTGTGGTGGTGCGCGATACCGACGGCAAGCCAGTGCGGAACGCGGAAGTGGTGCTGCATCCGGTGAAGCACAAAGGAAAGCAGGGTGAAGGTGAGATGGACCTGAAGACCGATGCCGACGGAAAGGCGAGCATTGACGGAATTCCGTATGGCCCGCTGCGGGTGCAGATTTTGGCGCCGCGTTTTCAGACTTTTGGTGAAGACTACGAGATCAACAAGCCGGAGATGCAGATCACGGTAAAGTTGAAGCATCCTGGCGACCAGTACTCGACTTATGGAGACGACAAGAAACCGCAGTAGGGCGCTGGATGCGGATTTTCCGATGGAAGGGTGCTGAAAATAACGGGCGGGAAAGAGATGACAGGGAAGGCGGGAAGTCCTACAATCGGGCTGCTATGGGAGTGCAGGAGCTAACTGTCGAGCGTTATGAAGGAGTGGCCGAAGACCAGCGCATCCTGCTGCTGCGCGGTCCGATCACGATTGAAACTGCGCCGCAATTCGAGCGGGCGGTGCGCCATGAGAATGCGGATACCATGATTGTCGATCTCTCCGATGTGCCTTACATCGATTCGGTGGGATTGGGCTCTTTGGTGGCGGCGAATGTCTCGCATCAAAAGACGGGACGATGCCTGGTGTTGACGGCGATCAAGCCGCGAGTACGCAAGATCATGGAGATCACCAAGGTGAACGACTTCTTCATGACCTTCGCGACGACGTGGGAAGCGGTGGAAGCGCTGGCGAATACCGGGA
>PMSZ01000186.1 GCA_003168235.1 Acidobacteriaceae bacterium | reverse complement strand
TGCTGGCCTGCGCCCGCATCGGAGCAATCCACTCCGTCGTCTACGCCGGCCTCGGTCATACCGCTCTACGCGACCGCATTACCGACGCCGAAGCGAAGGTCGTGATTGTTGGAGACGTCGGCTTCCGGCGCGGCAAGACGGTCGCCCTTAAAGCGATCGTCGACGAAGCGGTGGACGGCTTGGAGTGCGTCGAGAAAGTTGTGGTGTTCTCACGGTCCGCGACTGAGATTTGTGGTCCACGGGAGATCGATTTCAACGCCCTGCTCAAATTTTCCCCGCATTGTCCCGCGGAAGAAATGGATGCCGAAGATTCGCTCTTCCTGCTCTACACTTCGGGCTCGACCGGCAAACCGAAGGGCGTGGTGCATGTCCACGGCGGCTATATGGTGGGGACGACCTACCATCTCGCGAACTACTACGACGTCGGCGATCGCGATATTTTCTGGTGTACGTCCGATATCGGTTGGGTCGTCGGACATTCTTATATCGTCTACGCGCCACTTTGTGCTGGCGTGACCACGTTGTTCCGCGAAGGAGCGATCGATTACCCGAATCCTGGAATTGCCTGGGAGATCGTGGAGCGCTATGCCGTCACGAAGATGTTCACCGCGCCTACTGCGTTAAGAATGTTCATGCGGCATGGCGAGACGTATCCGGCGGCACACGATCTGACCAGCCTGCGCGTCATTGCGTGCGCGGGCGAGCCATTGAATCCAGAGGCCTGGCGCTGGGCGCAAACCCATCTGGCGGGCGACGGCAAGTGGGGCTATGTCATCGACAACTGGTGGCAAACCGAGTTAGGAGGGCCCACGCTTGGCACCCCGCCGACAATGGCGATGCGCCCAGGGAGAGTCGGCGTTGCGCTGCCCGGTGCCGAAGCCGATGTCTTGGACGAAAACGGCAAGTCAGCTCCCGCCGGAGTCGGCGGACGCCTGGTGCTGAAGCGTCCCTTCCCCCACATGCTGCGCACGGTATGGCGAGATCCGGCGCGCTACGAACGCGACTGGCAGGTGATCCCCGGTTGCTACGTAACTGGCGATGTCGCAACCAAAGATAAAGACGGATACATCGCCGTGCTCGGCCGTTACGATGACGTTCTCAACGTAGCCGGACACCGCATCGGCACCGCCGAAGTGGAAAGCGCGCTGGTATCACACCCCGCGGTAGCCGAGGCTGCCGCGATTGGCGTGCCCGATGCGATGAAAGGCGAGGCTATCAAAGTGTTCGTTCAAGTTCGTAACGATCACGTCGCCTCCGACACACTGGCCGCGGCGTTAATTGAACACGTCCGCAGAGAACTCGGGCCGATCGCAACCCCGTCGTCGTTGGAATTTGTGGCAGCGCTGCCGAAGACTCGATCAGGAAAAATCTTGCGGCGTTTTCTGAAAGCAAAAGAAGCGGGGGTTGACGCCGGAGACATCTCCACCATGGAAAGCTAACGAAGAAGACTTAAGAATCGCAGATCGAAACCTTCTCCATTCCCGGTCGCAATTTCTCTCTGCAAACGTCATACTTAGAGACGCTTCCTCGCATCCAATGAATGTCTCGGGAGAGGACTCTTAATGCCGACTGTCTGGGCGTCTCGCTACGCATCGCGTACCAAGGGCATCACCAGCTCTGCGATTCGCGATTTGCTGAAGGTGACACAAAGGCCCGGAATGATTTCCTTTGGTGGAGGACTTCCCGCGCCTGAGTTATTTCCTGCCCAGCGCTTTCAAGAAGCCTGTCACAAGGTGCTTTCGCAGAACTCGGCTTCTGCCTTGCAGTACGGCGAAACCGAGGGATACGCACCCCTGCGCCAGTTCGTTGCCGACAAGATTGCACGCCATGGAATCAAGACCAGCCCGGACAATGTGTTGATCACATCCGGTTCGCAGCAGGCGCTCGATCTGCTCGGCAAATTGTTGATCGATACGGGAGATCGCGTGCTCGTCGAGGCGCCAACTTATCTGGGCGCTCTGCAGGCTTTCAGAGTATTTGCCGCGGACTTCGTGTCTGTTTCGATCGATGACTACGGCCTGCGCACCGAGTTGTTGGAGAAACCTCTGCGTTCCGATCCCAAATTCATGTACGTGCTTCCCAACTTTCAGAATCCCGCCGGAACCACCTTGTCCGAAGACCGCCGCGTCGAACTCGTTGCCCTCGCCGAGCGGCACGGCGTTCCTATTATTGAGGATGATCCCTACGGCGAATTGCGCTATGAGGGCGACCACCTCACGCCCCTGCTCGCGCTCGACCGCAAGAGCCTGCCCCGCGACAGCTCCTATACCTCCGGCAATGTCATTTACCTCAGCACTTTTTCCAAGACGCTCGCTCCGGGGCTTCGCCTGGGCTGGATCGTCGCTCCTCCCGAAGTCATCGGGAAACTCGCGCAACTCAAACAGGGCGCGGATCTTCATACCTCGACCTTCAATCAGTTTGTCGCCTACGAAGTCGCGCGCGATGGCTTCCTCGAGGAACACGTCCAACTGATCCGCAAGGTCTACCGCGAGCGCCGCGATGTCATGCTCGACGCGCTACAGCAGTTTTTTCCGCCAGGCGTGACCTGGACCCATCCTCAAGGTGGGTTGTTCCTATGGGTGACTCTGCCCGCCGGACTGGACATTCAGGCGATCCTAAAGTCAGCCCTCGAACAGAACGTCGCCTTTGTGCCCGGAGATTCTTTCTTCGCCGACAACAAAGCTGGCCGCGGCCGTTCTCGCCAAAGCCACATGCGATTGAATTTTTCTAATGCCGCGCCCGAACAGATCCGCGAAGGCATCCGCCGCTTGTCCGAGGCGGTGAAAACGCACCTCGCGTCGATGTCACAACCGTCCGAACTGCCGCTCGAAGTATGAATGGATTCTTATCAGAGTTACCGCTGAGCTGCGCCGCTGCGCTCTCGTACCTGCTCTGAGGTCATCCCGTACAGTGGAGGACTCGGCACTTCGATCAATGCGAGATAGGTGTAGATCTGCCCTCGATGGTGGGCTTCATGTTCGATCATCGCGCGCAGCCATTTCCATGCTGTAATCGAGCCTCCCTCCGGCGTCGTGCATCTGCGATTCAGGTCTACCTCGCCGAAGGCGGAAAGAATCTCCACATCTTCCCGATGTAACCGCTCCATGAACTGAACGATATCGTCGTAACTCGCCGCGAGTTCCCTGCCGCAG
>PMSZ01000295.1 GCA_003168235.1 Acidobacteriaceae bacterium | reverse complement strand
CCATCCATTTCTCCGACGTCTCCGACTTCACTGAACGTGTACTACAACAACGCCGGTACGAATGACTCCAGCGGGACGATCTGCGAGCTCGAAAATAACTCCGGCCATCCTAATGGTTCGATCTTAACGAATAACACCGTATTGACACCGACAGGCGAGCAGATCATCTCCGGCGGAACCTATCGTCAGCACTACAACAACCAGTTGACCCACAACATCTTTACCGCGCCAGCGGGCACTACGAGCTTAGGGTTTACCTGCAACAACATCCCGGGCGAAGGCAACGTTCCGTTGAGCGACTGCTGGGACACGGCGAACCTTGCGTCCTACGACAACCTGATCGTGAACCAGTCGGCAAGCCCGCCTGCGGTCCTTTGCTCCGGGAATAATTGCTACAGCGAAGTCTTTCCCAGCGGTAGCACCCCACCGAATCTGTCACCCAATTCGGATTGTCCGGCAGGACCGCTTTCAAGCTGTATGGGCTGGACTGGTTTCACTGTGACGGGCGGCAGCGGCAACACGTTCCCGACCGGCCCATGCTCTTATGACGGGTCGAACCCCTACAACTGCCCGTTGATGGCGCTGCCTTGGAACAACAATTTCTCGCTCAGCGAATTAGTACCATTGAGCGGATCGTCTTACACGACGGAAGGCGCAAACATACCGGCCATCAACACGGCACTCATACGGACGCAATATGCCTGCCCGGCAGGCAGCAACTGCGGAACGCCTGGACCTTACCCGGACTAATGAATTCGAACTAACTAATTCGACCTACCCAACGGTCTGACGAGAGGCAATCTTTCGGGAGAATACTTTGAACCTTACACTGCATTTCACCCTTGAGGAGATGACTATCTCCGAAGCCGGCGCGCGACTTCAGATCGACAACACTCCGGGACCGGTTGCCCTAGCCAATCTGGAACTCGTGGCGGCGTGCATGGAGAAGATCCGCACGCTGCTCGGTAACAGGCCCATTGTCGTGCACAGCGGCTATCGCGCTCCGGGCATCAACAAAGCGGTTGGCGGCGTGGCGACGAGCGCCCATTGCTTGGGTCTGGCTTGCGACTTCGTCTGCCCGGAGTTCGGGACTCCGTACGAAATCGCGACAAAGATCGAAGCATCCGAATTGGAATATGACCAACTCATTCTTGAGTACGGATGGGTGCACGTTGGCCTGGCACGCGAGGGAACATTGTGCCGCCGGGAAGCATTGACGAAGCATTCGTCCACGTCGGGATACGAATCTGGTATCAGGGCTTGAATGATCTCGCGCTCACCCGCCGAAGTTTGTCATAAGAGCAGAGCTATCTTCTAACACTTACAACCAGTAACACGTACAACCAGGGAGAGACTTTGAAAAAATACGCCCCGTATCTACCCACAGTTGCCTTACTGTTGACCACGCTCGCAAATGCCGCCACTCCAGCGATTGTCGCGTTTTGGGCGAGCCATGCCACCGTGGCTGCGATCGTTGCTCCGCTAGCCGTGATTGTGGCGCACTGGCTGCCTTCACCGGCCAGCAGTTACTCGAACTAACTAATCCATCGTAAGAACCAAGGAGAACGATCCATCTATGAGGAAAGCTCTGGTCATTCCACTTTGCCTGGCGGTGCTATGTACCGCGTGTTCGACCGCCTGGGTATCGACGCTGGATTCCATTCTGGCAGCAGCAGCGCCGGCGCTGATCAATATCTTGCAAATCGCAGCCGTGGCCAACGGACAGCCGTTGAATTCCGGCCTGGAAGCAAAGATCGATGGCGATGCAAGCGCGATCAAGACGTTGGCGGGCGATTTTGCCGAGGCTTCTGCGGCATCCGCACCGGGCGCTTGCCAGCAGTTGCAGGCGGCCGTGAGCACGTACCAAGCTGACCAGCAACTCGTGCTGCAAGCGGCGCAAGTGAGCGACCCCAACACGCAGACGAAAATTATGCTGCTGACGAACCTGGTGGCAGGCACGGTAGATGCCATCACGGCGGTCATTCCATCCTGCGAGAACGCGGCTGTGTTCAGGAGTACGAAGTCCAAGAGTACGAAGATCACGGCGCCATATAGCGTGGCTACATTTGCCGCGCATTACAACAGCATTCTGGTGGCGAAGACGGGCAACGTAGCGATCGATGCGATGACTCCGAAGATGAAGCTGCGGCAGCATTCGAAGCTGGTGCGAATGGTGACCTTCGGTAGATTGCAATGACGAACCGTAAGTTCGGTGCGGTGCGCGACGTTCACGACGTTCGCGATCGCATGTACCGTGCGCCGCAGCTTTCACCCGCGATCCAGCAACTGGTGAACCTACGCGCGTGGGCAGGTCCGATCAAGGATCAGGGCGAAGAAGGCAGTTGCACCGGGCACGCGTTTTCGTCCGGCCGCGAGTGGATTGCGCGTAAGTACGAAAAGACCTCGCCGATCCTGAGTCCGCAGTGCCTGTATGCCGAGGAACTGCTGGCGAGTGGGTCGTTTCCGAACGATGATGGTGCGATGCCGCGCACCGGTTGTCAGGCACTCGCCGCGAAAGGATGCTGTGAAGCGTCGCTCTACCCCTATGTTGAGGGCGAGATCACGGTGCCGACGCCGGAGCAGGCACAAAATGCGCTGAACTACAGAACCGGCGCGTACCACCGCATCGGGAGCCTCGCGGACTTTCTAAGTTGTACGGCCGATCCGACGCCGTGGCCGGTGATGGTCGGTTTCATGGTCTACGATTCCTTTATGTCGCAGCAGGTATCTGATACTGGCATTATGCCCATGCCGCAACCCGGCGAACAACGGCAGGGCGGCCACGAAGTGCTCTGCCTCGGCTACGATCTGCCGAAACAACTGGCGCTTATCCAGAACAGTTGGGGCGAAGATTGGGGACAGAAGGGCTACTTCTGGATGCCGTTCGAAGTGATCGCATCGCCCGACACCGATCTGTGGATGGTCCATACCGGCGGACCGTGGCAGTGAACTCTGGACGCGATTGGGATATCAGACAGTATTTTCTTGCTGCTTGAGACGCGGCTGGGCGTCGGCCGAAGATCTCCTGTCATGAAGATCTGACTTCATGAAGATATGCCGTCGTATCGATTGCGCGCCTGTTGAATCAGTTCACGGTTGTCTTGCGCCCACTTCGCGAGGGACTCGATCGGCTTCCGCAGGGTGCGGCCGAGGCCGGTCAATGCATACTCGACGCGCGGCGGTATGGTGGGATAAACCGTTCGAGTGACGAGTCCGTCCCGTTCCAGCCCTTTCAGGGTGAGCGTCAGCATGCGCTGCGAGATTCCTTCGATGGTGCGGCGCAGCTCACTGAAGCGTTTGGGACCGTCGGCAAGAAGTTGCACGATCAGTACGCTCCACTTATCGCCGACGCGGTTCAGCACCTCGCGGACGGCAAGGCAGGACTCAGAAGCGGGGGAATGGAAAACATTCTTGTGACTGGGTGACATCCATGTGCCTTCTTGCGCTCTTTTTCTTTGGTACCTATTCTAGCTCTGGTTACTCTAATATACCGGAGTCCTAAAAGGAACCACGGAGATTGAATCAATGAGCGAAACCAAAGATGCTGCGCAGTCCATTAAAGTCAGCCACGATACCCTGAACCAGCTTTTCCGCCAGGCGCGGACCCATAATGCCTGGCTTCCCAAGCGCGTGCCCGTGGAGGCGCTGCGCGAAGCTTATGAATTGGCGCGCTGGGGACCAACGAGCGCGAATTCCAGTCCAGCGCGTTTCGTGTTTCTGGAGAGCGAAGCGGCTAAGGCGCGTCTTGTGCCTGCGCTGGCTCCATTGAATGTAGAAAAGACGAAAGCGGCGCCGGTCACGGCGATTGTTGCCTGGGATACCGAGTTTCACGAGAAGCTTCCCAAGCTATTTCCCCATGCCGACATGCGTTCCTATTTCGTGGGGAAACCGGCACTGATCGAGGAGACGGCATTCCGCAACAGTTCACTGCAAGGGGCTTACTTCATGCTCGCGGCTCGAGCCGTGGGACTGGATTGTGGCCCAATGTCGGGCTTTGACGCGGCGAAGGTGAATGCGGAATTCTTTCCCGACGGAAAATGGAAGGTCAACTTCCTCTGCAATCTGGGCTACGGCGATCACAGCAAGTTATTCCCGCGAAGTCCGCGGCTGGAATTTGAAGAGGCGTGCCGGGTGTTGTGAGTTTCGACCGGGGAGACGCGGCAAAGCCGCGTCTCCATCGACGATTCGAGCTCGACGATTCAAGTCAGGGATCCGATCGCCTATTTCTTGTCGATCTTTTTCTCGACTTTGGCCCAGGTATCTTTGAGCGCTACCGTGCGGTTGAATACGGGCCGGCCAGGTTTGGAGTCTGGATCTACGCAGAAATATCCGAGGCGCTCGAACTGATAGCGGCCTTCGACAGGCGCATTCGTCAGCGATGGCTCCAACTTGGCGTTGGTAATTACCTCCAGCGAATTGGGATTCAGGTTGGCAGTAAACTCCTGCCCTTCGTCGACCTGATTCGGATCTTCTTTGGTGAAGAGCTTGTCGTAGAGGCGCACTTCGGCGTCGATGGCATGGGCGGCTGAGACCCAGTGGATGGTCGATTTCACCTTGCGTCCATCCGGTGAGTTGCCGCCGCGCGTAGCTGGGTCGTAGGTGCAATGCACTTCGACTACTTCTCCGGCATCGTTCTTGACAAGGCTATTCGCGGTAATGAAATAACCGTAACGCAGCCTCACTTCACGACCGGGTGACAGCCGGTAATACTGCTTGGGCGGATCTTCGCGGAAATCGTCCTGCTCGATGTAAAGCACTCTTGAGAATGGCACTTTGCGTTTGCCGGCGCTCTCGTCTTCGGGATTGTTGACGGCGTCAACTTCCTCGGGCTGATCTTCCGGATAGTTATCGATCACGATTTTCAGCGGACGCAGCACGGCCATCACGCGCGGCGCGCGTTTGTTGAGGTCTTCGCGGACGAAATGCTCGAGCATAGCCAACTCGAGAGAGCCGCTCGTCTTCGATACGCCAATGGCAGCGCAGAAATTTCGAATTGCCTCCGGCGAATAGCCGCGCCGCCGAATCCCGGACAACGTCGGCATCCGCGGATCATCCCAGCCCGTGACGAACTTCTCCTGCACCAGCTTCAGCAGCCGGCGTTTGCTCAGCAGCGTGTAAGTCAGGCTGAGACGATCAAACTCATATTGCTGCGAAGGAAAAATCCCCAGTTTCTGAATGAACCAGTTGTAGAGCGGACGATGGTCCTCGAACTCGAGAGTGCACATTGAATGCGTAACGCGCTCGATGGAATCGGACTGCCCGTGCGCGAAATCGTACATGGGATAAATGCACCACCTATCGCCGGTGCGGTGGTGTTCGGCGTGCACGATGCGGTACATGATCGGATCGCGGAAATTCAGGTTCGGCGATGCCATGTCGACCCTGGCGCGCAACACTCGCGAACCATCGGGGAACTCGCCCTTGCGCATGCGTTCGAACAGGTCGAGACTCTCCGCAACAGGACGATTGCGATAGGGACTGTCTTTCCCGGGCTCGGTCAGGGTGCCGCGATATTGCCGGATCTCGTCGGCGGTCAGATCATCGACATATGCGTTGCCATCTTTTATCAATTTGACCGCCCAATCGTAGAGCTGATCGAAGTAATCGGAAGCGTAATACAGACCGTCCCACTCAAAACCCAGCCAGCGCACGTCTTTCAAGATGGATTCGACATACTCCGTTTCTTCCTTTTCCGGGTTGGTATCGTCGAAACGCAGGTTGGTCTTGCCGCCGA
>PMSZ01000316.1 GCA_003168235.1 Acidobacteriaceae bacterium | reverse complement strand
GAGCACGATGTTGATGTCGATCTTGCGCGGACCTTTCTCGCTCATGCGGAGCCGTCCCATCATGGCCTCTACCCGCAAGAGCGCCGCCAGCAATTCTCGCGGCGTGAGGTCGGTTGCAATCGCCGCCACGCAGTTCAGAAACCAGGGCTGGTTCGGAACATCGACCGGCTGGGTCTCATAGATCGCAGAGACCGCAAGCAACCGGCCTGCCGCCTCCAGTTGCGCGACGGCTGTGCGCAGGTTGGTGGCACGATCTCCAAGGTTTGACCCCACCGACAGATAAGAGATTTCTGCCACCCAGCTAGTTTCGTGGTGCGCGATGTAAGAATCCAGAGAAAACGGAAAGCGAAGGAACATTTCTTCGCGTTTGTGACTTTGGAAACCGATTCGCGGTTACGAGCAGCGGGCTTCGTTTGATGCCTTATAGAGAGTACCTAGGTTACTTTCTTAACTGACCGGCGGCCACTAATATGAAAAATCATGGACTTGGAATCTCTTCTGATCAGCCGGGACTCTGCCTTAGTGGGCGTGCTGCGCCCGGCACTGGAGAAAATCTCGGTCAACCTCCAGGTTTGCCCGGAGATCCAGCCGGGCAGCGATCTGTTGATAAAGCGCAAGTTCGATGCCGTGATCATCGACTGCGATGATCTGCAGCACGGCGTCGAACTGCTGCGGGGACTTCGTCAAACGCAAAGCAATGCCAAGTCGGTGTCGTTTGCGGTGTTGAATGGCAAGACTACGACGCAGCAGGCGTTTCAATTCGGCGCCAACTTTGTGTTGCAGAAACCGCTGACCCCGCTGCACGCCTCGCGTTGTTTTAATGCAGCCCTCAACTTCATGGTGCGGGAGCGGCGGCGCTACTTCCGCCATCCGCTGGACATGCAGCTGCGCATCATCCTTCCCCATAACCAGGAAATGACGGCTACGGCGACTAATCTGAGCGAGGGCGGCATGGCGGTTCGCGTTCTCGGCAAATTGCCGAAGGATGCAAAGATGGAATTCCGTTTCACTCTCCCGGAGACAAACATTTCGCTGGAGCTGAAAGGCGAAGTCGCCTGGCTTGACGGAACAGGTCATGCGGGAATCCGCTTCGTCGAAGTTCCGCAGAGCTCTCAATATCAGCTTGATCATTGGCTGACCGAACGCCTGCAAGAAGAAATACCTGCACCGCTGCAAGGCTACGCCCAACTCCCGTAATTCGAACCCGGCACCCAGCTTGTAACTTGCGTCCGGCCACTGCTGTGGCATCGTAGAGACACGGCTTGCCGCATCTCACGCTAACCATGATCTCATTGGAAGAAAAAATCACCCGGACCGAGCGCTTGCTGCGCCACCTGGAAGAGGATGAGCCTTATCTGCGCGCGCGCCTCTCCCCGCTCGGCCCCGAGCACCGGCAGAGCGCTACTGCTTTTGCCGAACGAGTGCGCGCCGAAGCGGAAGCCGAACTGCAGCGCCTTCTGGCCGAACGAGAATCTCCACCCGAGTGGACTGCGCCCCAGTCCGCCGATTGAAATGAGGCTCTGCTCTCAGGTGTTAGGTCTGGGTGTACTGGATCACATGTCATTCGAATGCTCAGGGTTCGCTAACACCAGACGCTGAGATCTGTCTTTAGACGGTGACAGTGGCGGCCGACGCAAACACGGGTGCGTGTGTCCGCTCTTCTTCGACAGTGGTTTCTTCCCAATACGACCGATCGCGCAGAATGCGCGATACCAGCGCCGTATGCATGGCGTGGCCGGCCCGGTCGGCCACCACCGCCCCCAGAATACGTTTCCCGATGAGCGCCAGGTCTCCGATCAGGTCGAGAACTTTGTGGCGGACGAACTCATCGCGAAAACGTAACGGGGGATTCAGCACTTCCTCGCGGTTGAGCACAATCGCATTTTCCATCGATGCTCCGCGGATCAATCCCTGCTGCCGCATCGCTTCCGCTTCATGCAAAAACCCGAACGTTCGAGCCGCGGCGATTTGCTCGAGATAGCTGCCGTTGGTCAGCGGAACGCGAAAACTCTGTTTGCCGATCAAGGGATGCGGGAAGTTGATCGAGTACGAAACCGAATAGATGTCGGCGGGATATACCGCGATAAACTTGTCGCCCTCGCGCAACTCGATCTCGCGAACGATCCGCAAATAAGTGCGGGCCTTGCGCTGCTTGCGGATGCCCGCCCTCTGAATCATTTCCACAAACGGCCACGCGCTGCCATCAAGAATGGGCAATTCAAGATTGTCGAGTTCGACGATGGCGTTGTCGACGCCCATGCCGATAAATGCCGAGAGCAGGTGTTCGGTGGTGGAGATGAGCACACCCTTCTTCATCAGGCTGGTCGCGTAACTGACGCGGGCCACGTTGCGTCCGCTGGCTTCGATAGCAAAACCGTCGAGGTCGGTGCGATGGAAGACGATTCCCGTTCCGGCGGGTGCCGGCAGAATCCGCAGGCTGACCGGAGCGCCATTGTGCAGACCAACTCCAGAGCAACTCACGGTAGCACGAATTGTTTGCTCGTGTGTCAAAAGGGGGAGCACGTAAGTCTTTTGTTGTGTGACAGCTTACTCGATGGGGTGAACTTCCGTATGTGGCAAAATGACCACACTCCGTGGTTCACAGCACTGCGGAGAAGGCTAACTTGTTCAGAAAGTTATAGATGTTTGATGGTGTTACCAAAGAGACTGCGCTTTGTTTTGTCGGCTGGTTCAGGGCAGTTCAGCGTTTCTTCGGCGGCGCCTTCGGGTCGTACGTCACTGCCGTGTCGAACATTGAATCCGGCAACTTCAGGTTGTAGCTTGCAGTATTAACGAAGCGCTGCTGAGAACTCTCGCCGTTGAAATAGCGCGTAATGGAGTGCGGGGTCCAGATGCCCTGCACCAGTTTGTAGCCGTCGTAGACTTCCTCTTCCACATTCTTCTGCCGGTCTTTCGGATCACGCCACGAATAACTGATCTTCACCGGGTAGTGCGAATTCAGATCCAGGTAAACGCTCACCGAGTCGTTGTTGCTGTTGAGCAGCGTCACGCCTTCGGTTTCCTTGCCGTTCACCACCGCGATGCCATCGTAAAACAACGCCACGTTCGGATCGCGCACCCACTTACGGAAGATCCATTCCAAAGAATGCTGGCGCCGGCGAAGATAATTCTCCAGGTCGACTTTTTCCTGCGCGGCCGTGCCTTTGTAGGTGACCTCGTATCCTTTGTCGCCATTATGAATGACCACGAGATCGGGCTTAGCGCCCGACTTCACTCCCCCGATATCGATGGTCCCCGGAATAATATGGATGTCCTTCGTATGCAGGACCTCGAAGCGGTCTCGTTCCGGATACTCGACGTAGTACCGGTAAGGAATTCCGGTGCTTTCGGTGCGCCCGTGATAGAGCGGATAGTAGCGTCCTTCTTCTTCGCGGTTTTCATACGTGAGATAAGGCTCTCCGCCGAGCGATTCGACGCTCAGGTCGAGCACCGCCCGCGCCTTGCGCGCATTCTCGGAGTCGTTCATATTGACCGGCGGGGAAGGCCCCGCCAGCGGAGTCCGCGCCGGCGGCGACGCCCCAGCCTGCGCGAAGGCCATCTCCGAGAGAAGGAGGAAAAGAATAAAGCGATTCATCAGGGTCTACTTTCATTAGAGGCGCAGGATACGATTTTAGCTGTCTGGGCGAAACACAGATCAACCCCCGAACAGCGTAAAGTTGACGATGATGTCCGCCTCGACTCTGACGGACTCCCCGTTGAGCAAATACGGTTTGTATTTCCATTGCTTGACCGCCTGCAGGGCCGCTGGAGCAAGCATCGGATGGCCCGAAACCAGATCTAGTTTCTCGATGTTCCCGTCTTTGTCGATCAATGCGCGCAATACAACCTGACCTTGAACGTGAGCTTGTTTCGCATCTTCCGGATATTGCGGCTGCACTTTCTTGACGATTAATCCTGCCGCAACTCCCTGCGAAATGCGCACTCGGGTGGGCTGAACTTCCCGCGGCTCTTGCGCACCCTCCGCGCCCGTCGAGCACTTGGGATTTACCTGATCCTCCTGGAATGAAATTTCGTGGAGTGAATCGGCGGCTTCGTCCAATCCCTCCGGCGTTCCAGAGGCGAGCGTGACGCCAATGAAGTACCCGCGAAACTCTGTGTAGACGTAGGCGAAAAACAATGGAACGCCATCGCTCAAAGCACCTTTGTAATCCGACCGGAAAAAATGCTTACCCCCGTAATAAACGGCAAATGTGTCGCGCACCAGTTCACGGTGTTCCGTCGGAGAGTTGAGCTGCTCGCTGACGGCGTTGGTGACGAAGTCCTCAGCAGTCCCCTTCTCACCCGCCGCGTCGCGAGCCGTCAAAAGGATTCTGCTCCCGGGAAGCTTTCCCTTTTCTGGCTGCAGAAAAAGCAGGGCCAGGCTTTTGTAGGAGAGACGTTTGGCCTTCCCGGCGCCGGTCACCGCCCCGTTGACTTGCCATCCCGCCGGAATCGGATACGAGAAGCCGAGACACTCATTCGAGTAGACACCGTTCGCAATGGCGCCATCCTCAAATCTCAGGGTGCCCGATGAACTGCTCGACGAACCAGGGCCCGGCGGTTGCGCCAGAGCAACGCCACAGGACAGAATCGCGGTCGCCAACAGGCAAACCCAGACACGCTTCACGGATACCTCCTTACCCCACCAGGACCGCGCCGCCATTCGCATTAAAAATCTCGCCCGTGATAAATCCGGCATACGGCGTACATAGAAAGAGAATTGGCCCTGCGATCTCCTCCGGAGTCCCTACGCGTCCCAGGGGAATGGTGGCAAAGACTCGGGCGCGCGTCGGCGGATCGTTGAGCGCTCCCGCCGACATGTCCGTGGCCACCCATCCCGGAGCAACGCAATTGACCCTGATATTGTCTCGCGCCAGTTCCGTTGACAGTCCCTTGACCATGCTGATCAGCGCCCCTTTCGACGCCGCATAGTCGCAGTGGAAAGCTTCGCCGCGTTGTCCCGCCGTGGAACTGACGAGCACGATCTGCCCGCCACCTTGTTTCTTCATCTGCCCAACCGAATGCTTCACCAGCGCAAACACGCTGTCGAGATTCACGGCAATCGTGCGATGCCATTGTTCGTCGGGCATACGGTCCACCGGCATATCCTCCGGCGGCCAGATGCCGTGGTTAGCGATCAGAATGTCGAGCCGTCCAAAGGCCGCGACGGCAGACGACACCAGTTCCTGCGCCGCGTTCGCGGTCGAAAGATCGGCCTGCACTGCGCGGCAATTTCCCGCACCGCACTCCCGCACCAAATCGTCGGCCTTCGCCTTTGCCGCCTGATAATTGAAAACAACCTTGGCACCTGCGGCCGCGAACAAACGAACCGCCGCCGCACCGATGCCGCGCGATCCGCCGGTGATGAGTGCAACTTTATTATCGAGAGTCAGATTCATGCGCACATCAGTATCGCACGCAAAGACGCGCCAGTCGTCGGCGGCCGACACGGATTGAAGTCTCGGCGGCAGCAATTGCGCTGCACCCCGCCTTGACACCTAGCCAACCGTCCGGCATTCTATTTAACTTGGGAATAAGGTCCGTTCTTTCCGTGTCGTTCCGGGCGTAACCGGGGCGCGGCACGAGCCGGTCCTAGCCTTGCAGGATCTCCGGTCGTATCTCCGGTCTTAAAGATCTCTGGCCTTTGAAAGATAAATTCCCGGACGAAAAGAATTCCCGTGGAAGGATAAGCGGGGAAAGACAAGCGGCGAAAGCAGCAAACTTGTGCCGAGTTGCGCTCCGCCCGGCTTGCAGGGATCGGTTCTAAGGCGCGCGGTTAATCGGATATTTCGTGGTTATTTTGTTACAGGGGATCGACTTGGCGTCGGTAATCATTTTGTCGGGAATGCAGAGCGGATTGGCGTTTTGGTTGCAGCTACCGGGNNCAGAAAAAGTGGCAGGCCATGCTGGGCGAATTGAAAAACGGCGACAAGATCGTTACCAGCGGCGGCCTGCGCGGAACGATCATCAGCCTCAAGGATGATGCGGTGACCTTGCGCGTCCCGCCAGACAATTTGAAGCTTGAAGTCAGCCGCGCATCGGTGGTTTCGGTGACGACGGCAGAGGAAGGAAAATAGCTCTTTAGGTCTTTGGTCGATTGTCGCGTTAGTCGCTCGCGGAGCGATCACGATTTCGGCCTTGCGGGTTTTACCAACGACTAACGACCAAAGACAGGCGACTGGTTTTTCATGAATAAGAATCTCAGCTGGAAATTAATCGTCATCGTCGGGATACTGCTCGTATTCCTGTTCGGTATCTTTGGCGTTCCGAAAGACTGGTCGGGCAAAGGCCTGCTGGCCTCGATCACCGACCGCATTCATTTGGGCCTTGATCTCCGCGGCGGAACCCACCTTATTCTGCAGGTGCAGGTCAACGACGCGGTCAATGTTGACTCCGACAACGCGATTGCGCGCCTTAAAGAGGACATGCGCACGCGCAAGATCAACTACGCCGACATCACCAAGCCCGATCCGGTGAACCATCCCGACATGGTCGTGGTGAAAGGCGTTCCTCCCGACCAGACCAACGAATTCAAGAGCATTGTTTCCGACCGTCTGCCGGACTACGACGCCACCTCTGGCGCGGAGAATTCCTGGACGGTCGCCATGAAAGGGACGAGCCTCAAGGAACTGAAAGACCGGGCCGTGCAGCAGGCGATCGAGACCATCCGCAACCGCATTGACCAGCTCGGTGTCAGCGAACCCGTCATTCAGGAGCACGGACTCGGCGACTACCAGATTCTCGTGCAGCTTCCCGGCGTCGACGATCCTGCTCGCGTCAAGGAAATCATACAGTCCACCGCGATGCTTGAAATCAGGCAGTCGCTCGGCGGTCCCTATTCGAGTGAACAGGAAGCGCTGCAGGCGAACGGCGGCGTTCTGCCTCCCGATTCAGTCCTGATCCCCGGCAAACCGCCGCACCCCAGCAGCAGCGAAACCGGAGAAGTGTGGTACATCATTTCGCGCGCCTCCGCCGTTAGCGGCCGCGATTTGCGCACTGCCGAGCCCAGCCAGGACGAAAACGGTCAACCGGCCGTCCGCTTTATTCTTACCGCCGATGGTGGACGCAAGTTTTACGCTTTCACTTCCGCCCATGTAAAAGACCAGCTCGCAGTCGTGCTCGACAACAAAGTGCAGTCGGTGGCAACCATCGAAGAGCCGATCCGCGATCAGGGAATTA
>PMSZ01000187.1 GCA_003168235.1 Acidobacteriaceae bacterium | reverse complement strand
CTACTGGACGAGTACACCGATTGGCCTCCATCCTGTTTGCGGGGTAAAATGGGAGCATAATTTCCCCGGGTTTACCCCAGGATTCAAGAGAGCCCTTAATGAAGAAAAACAGAATTCCCCTACTTCTTGCGGCTGGCTGCGCTCTATTGCTCCCCGCTCTTTCCCCCGCCGATACCGTAGTGGAAGAGATCGTCGCCCGGGTGAATAACGAGATCGTTACCCGCTCGGAATATGTTCGCAGCCGCGATCAACTCAAGCAGGAAGTGATGCAGCAGGACGCCGCGAACGCCGACCGTGTGTTTACCGAAAAACAGAAAGATGTTTTGCGCGACCTGATCGATCAACAGCTGCTGCTGCAAAAAGGCAAAGATCTCGGCATCACCGGAGATACCGAACTCATCAAGCGCCTCGACGAAATGCGCAAACAGATGAACCTTGAGACGATGGAAGATCTGGAGAAGGCGGCAGAGGCGCAGGGTGCTTCTTATGAAGATTTTAAGCAGAACCTTCGCAACCAGATCATCACCCAGAAGGTGATTTCGGAGCAGGTGGGACAAAAACTCGCCATGAACAAGGACGAGGAACGAAAGTTTTATGATCAGCACAAGGCCGACATGGAGCGCCCCGAAGAGGTTCGCCTGAGCGAGATTCTGATTGCACCGAAAACGCCGGTCAAACCGAACGGCGTGGACGGGAAGCCCGAGCCGCCCACGGAAGCTGAAACCGAGACGGCCCTGGCCGCTGCCAAGGTCAAAGCCGACGATGTTCTCGAACAGCTACACAAGGGAGTAAAGTTTGAGGATTTGTCGAAAAAATATTCCGATGGCCCCTCGGCCAAGGAAGGCGGAGACCTCAGTTATTTCAAACGCGGAACGCTTTCGAAAGAACTCGAAGACAAAGTTTTCGCATTGAAGGGTGGTGAGACCACAGATACGGTCCGCACCAAGCAGGGCTACGTAATCCTGCAGGTGACCGAACATCAGATGGCGGGCATTCCCTCGTTTAAGGAAGTTGAGTCCCGGATCCAGGATGCGTTGTACATGCAGAAATTGCAGCCTGCCTTGCGTGCTTTCCTGAGTACCTTGCGCGAAGAAGCATTCATCGACGTCAAGACGGGTTATATCGACTCCGGCGCGAGCGCCAAGCAGACCCAACCTATTGAAACCACCGACAAAGAACCCAAGTCAAAGAAGCTGAAAAAGAAGAAGAAGCTGGGCGTGTTTTAGGCTAATCTGGCGGTGGTACCCTGCTGCGGCCAATAGCCTGCTCGGGTTTGCACTTGCGCGGGGGCCGATGTCGCGGAGGCTCATGAAAGAGTTCTTTATCTCGGAATGCGGCAAGCAGGAAAACAAAGTTATCACCTCCAGTTTTGTGGTCGCTTCGAAGCAGGTGAAGGCCAAAAAAAATGGTGAGCCTTACCTGGCGTTGCTCCTGGCCGACCGCACCGGGCAAATCGAAGCGAAGATGTGGGACAACGTCGACGACTTCATCTCCGTCTTCGAGCAGGACGACTTCCTCAAAGTCAAAGGGCTGATTAACAAGTATAAGAACCGCTTCCAGCTGACGATCCACAAGCTCCGTCGGATGGAAGAAGCAGAGATCGATTTCACCGACTACCTGCCCAAAACCCCCAAAGATATCGGCGAACTGTGGAGGACGCTGACTGAGTTTGTGGCTACGTTCCAGAATCCGCATCTGAAGTCGCTTGTGGAACTCTTCATGGCAGATGCGGAAATAGCCGAACGCTACCGCAATGCTCCGGCCGCCAAAACACTACACCATGCATATATCGGCGGACTGCTCGACCACGTCGTGTCTCTGTTTCGCTCCTGCGAGCTGATGTGCCAGAACTATCCCCAGGTGAATCGCGATCTGCTGCTGACGGGAGCGTTTCTGCATGACATCGGCAAAACTCAGGAACTGGCTTACAACCGCTCGTTTTCCTATACCACGCGCGGACAGCTGCTGGGGCACATGATCATCGAGCTGGAGATGCTTCAGGCCAAGCTCGCGAAGCTGCCTGACTTCCCCGTGGAATTGAAGACTCTGCTCGAGCACCTGATCATCAGCCATCACGGGCAGTACGAATTCGGCTCGCCCAAGCTGCCTATGTTTCCCGAAGCACTCATGCTGCACTATCTCGACGATCTGGATTCGAAGATGGAAGCGATGCGCGCCCACTTTGAGCGCGAGATCGACCTGGGAGGGCCCTGGAGCAGCTATAACGCATCGCTTGGACGTCCGCTGCTTGATTCCAGAAAATTCCTGCAGGGCGAGAAACCGCCCGTCAAAAGCAGTGTAGAGGATTCCAATGCGCCAGCGGCAAACGGGACGGCTGAGACTCCAGCCTCTGCGCCGTTGCTGGATCTTTTCAGCGAACAGAAAGCCTAGAAAACCGCAGGAACAGCATTCGCATTTGAGTCTAGCCTTATCCTTTCCCGTTGCACACTTCGTCCCGATTCGACTACAGTTCTGACCTTACCCAATCTATATTCTAAGCTCAAATCGCCGCTGACACTCAGTCCAGCGGCAGCGAATCCGACGCAATAAGGCCGGCGGAAGTGGGTAACTATGGATTTCTCTCGTTTCACCACTATCAGCTTTGATTGCTATGGCACTCTCATCGACTGGGAGGCCGGCATTCTGCCGACACTGCGGAGAGTACTTGCGAGGCACGGTCAAAGTCTGCCAGACGCCGAGATTCTTGAACTCTACGGGGAATTCGAGGCGCGGGCGGAAAGCGGGCCATACCAGAGCTACAAAGACGTGCTGGAATCGGTGGTGCACGCTTTTGCAGAGCGTTTTCAATTTACGGCCACTTCCGCCGAGACTCGCTCGCTGCACGAATCAGTTCCGGCGTGGCCGCCTTTTTCGGATACCGTGGCGGCGCTGCGTCAGCTCCAGCAGCGATACAAGCTGGTCGTCATTTCAAATATTGACGATGGTCTATTTGCCCAGACGCAGAAACATCTGGGTGTGGAATTTGATGAGGTCATCACGGCGCAGCGGGCACGCAGTTACAAGCCTTTCCTCAACAATTTTCAGATCGCCTTGCGGACGCTTGCGATTTCTCCAGCGCAACTGCTGCACGCCGGTCAGAGCGTCTATCACGATGTGTTGCCGGCGCAGTCACTAGGCATCTCGACGGTGTGGGTGAACCGGAAGTCAGCGCGACCGGGGATTGGCGCGGTAAGAGCCTCGACCGGGCAACCCGACTTTGAAGTTCCAGATCTGGCTAGCTTGGTGGCAGTAATGACGCGCACACAACCCTGGCCCGCGTCCGTCTAGCTGATCGGGATCGGCACTGCGAGGATCTTCTTTTGGATAGCGACGGTGACCAGCTGCGCCTTGTTATGAATGTCGAGTTTGCGCATCAGGTTAAACTTGTGTGCCTCGACGGTTTTGGCACTGATCCCAAGAACCACCGCCGCTTTTCTCACCGTATATCCCTCGGCAAGCAATTTCATCACTTCGCGCTCGCGCAACGTCAAAGTACCTCGACGTAGCGCCACGCGTGCCGCTTGATTCGACAAGGCCTCGCCGACTTTCAATTTGGACTCGATCTGCGGACTCAAGCGCCGCTCGCCGCGATGTACTTCACGGAGTGCATCGAGCATGAGCGATGCGGGAGTATCCTTCAGCAGATAGCCGCTCGCGCCCGAGCGTAAGGCTTGCTGCACATACTCCTGGTCTTCGTGCATGGTCAGGTAGACAATGCGGGTTCCGGAGCAGCGCTCTTCAATCAGGCGTCCGGCTTCGAAAGAAGACATGCCGGGCATGCCGATGTCCAGCAACACGAGGTTGGGGCGATGCTCGAGCGCCAAGCGGAAAGCCTCCGCGGCGTCGCCGGCTTCACCCACCACAGCAAAGTCAGGAGCGTCCTCTAACAGGCGGCGCACTCCGTAGCGCAACATCTCGTGATCGTCGGCGATCACACAACGGATGCGTGCGGCGTTCGGATGAAGCGGTCCAGTCTTCGTGCTCAGCATGGAGAATTTACCCCGCTTGTGACGAAGTAGCGCGGAACCCCGGTCTCCTAGCAACTTCTGTACTCAAACTCCTGATTATTGTACCTGCTTGGGGGAACCGTGCCCGCAAGTCTGCGACGTTTGATGGCCAAAAATCGACCCGAGCCAAAGGTTCTTCTTCATTTACAATGCCTTTTCCACATGCTGCGCTACTTTACTTCCGGAGAATCTCACGGCGAGGCGCTGGTGGCGTTTCTTTCCGGGCTGCCGGCCGGACTGGCCGTGGATCAGGAATTTGTGGATCGCGAGCTCTGGCGGCGCCAGCAAGGTTTCGGACGCGGCGGGCGCATGAAAATCGAAACCGACCGAGCGCATTTTCTTTCCGGCGTCCACCATGGCAAGACGATCGGCTCGCCGATCGCAGTAATGCTGGAGAATCGGGATTGGAAGAACTGGAAAGAGTCGCTGCCGGTGGAGACGGGCGATCCGGCAAAACACAAGCGGGTGGCGTCACCGCGCCCGGGTCACGCCGATCTTGCCGGCGCACTTAAATACGATTTCACGGAAGCGCGTTACGTACTGGAGCGCGCCTCGGCCCGGGAATCAGCGGCGCGGGTTGCCATCGGCGCGCTCGCTAAGCTGCTGCTGCGCGAGTTGGGAATGGAAGTGCTGAGTCATGTGATTGCGGTGGGTGCGGCTTCGATTGCGGACCGGGAGATCGCCTGGGAGCAAATCGAGCCGCAGTCGCGGAAGGACGAGATTCTGCTTTCCTGCGCCGACGCCGAGGCCGAGCAGCGCATGAAGTCGGAAGTGGATAAGGTACTGCGCACGGGTGATTCGGTGGGTGGAGTTTTCGAAGTGGTCGCGCGGAATGTTCCGCCCGGACTGGGCAGCTATGTGCAGTGGGATGAGCGGCTGGACGCGCTATTGGCGGCGGCAGTCATGTCGTTGCAGGCGGTGAAGGCGGTGGAGATTGGCAGCGGAATTCAGGCGGCGCATTCGCCGGGCTCCGCGGTGCACGATGAGATCGGTTATCAGAACGAATCGGGTTTCGCGGGTTTCACCCGCACGCGTAACAATGCCGGAGGGTTGGAGGGTGGCGTGTCGAATGGGCAGGAGATTCGCGTTCGCGGTTATCTGAAACCGATATCCACGCTCCGGCGTCCGCTGCAGTCGGTGGATTTTGAAACGCGTGAGCCGGTGAAAGCGGCGTATGAGCGCTCCGATGTATGCGTGGTGCCGGCCGCTGGAGTTGCCGGAGAAGCCATGGTCGCACTCACGCTGGCGCGATGTGCGCTCGAGAAATTTGGCGGCGACTCGATCAGAGAAACGAAGCGAAATTTTCAAGGCTACCTGGAACAACTGAAGAACTATTGATTCCAAGACCAAACGAAAAATGATTTACCCCATAGTGAAATTCGGCGATCCCGTGCTGGAAAAACCCGCGGCAGAGGTAACCACCTTCGATGATGGGATCAAGAAACTGGTGGAAGACATGTTCGAGTCGATGTACGCGGCTCGCGGCGTCGGCCTGGCGGCTCCGCAGATCGGTATTTCGCAGCGCATTGCCGTGGTGGATGTAACTTTCAAAGAAGACCCCGGCGCCAAATTGGTGCTGATCAATCCGATAATCATTCACAAAGTGGGTCGGCAGCGGAGCAGTGAGGGCTGCCTGAGTATTCCGGAATTTCGCGAGGATGTAACCCGTGCCAAAACCGTGACAGTGCGCGCGCAGGACCTGAGCGGGAAGTTTTTCGAACACACTGGTGAAGACTTACTGGCGCGGGCGTTCCTCCACGAGACCGATCACCTGAACGGCAAGCTATATATCTCGCACATCAGCGGCTTGAAGCGGGACTTGATCAAACGCAAGATCAAAAAGCTGGTGAAGGCGGGAGAGTGGTAGAAGGGTTGGTCTCCGGCGTCAGGTCTTAAGTCTCCGGGAAACCTATGTGGCCGGATGGATATCTGGATCGCAGCGGCTGGAGCGGAGACCGGCGCGTCCTGATTTTCCTGACACCTGAGACCCGACACCTATGATTTTGGTTTTCTGCGGCACGCCTCGATTTGCAGTCCCGACTCTGGAGAGAATCGTCGATGCCGGCCATTCCGTGCCTTTGGTGGTGACGCAACCGGATCGCCCTCGCGGACGCGGAATGGAAATGGCTGCTTCTCCGGTGAAGGATGCGGCGGTTCGCCTCGGAATTCGTGTCGTACAACCGGCTGCCATCAAGAACAACACGGAATTCCGCGAACAGTTGACGGCGTTTCATCCGGACGCAATCATCGTCGTCGGCTATGGGCGCATCATTCCCCAGTGGATGATCGATCTTCCCCGACTCGGCAATTTGAATCTGCATGCTTCGCTGCTGCCGAAGTACCGGGGCGCAGCGCCAATCCAATGGGCGATCGCGAGCGGTGAATCCGTTACTGGAGTTACGACCATGCACATTGATGCGGGTCTCGACACCGGCGACATTCTGATGCAGCGCGAGATTCCAATTGCTTTGGAAGACACTGCCGAGGCGCTGGGCGCGAAGCTGGCGTCGGTTGGGGCGGACCTGATGGTCGAGACGCTGCACGGACTCGAAAGCGGACAACTGCGCGCAATTCCGCAGGATGATTCGCAGGCTACGCTCGCGCCCATCTTGAAAAAGGAAGACGGGCGCATGGACTTCGCGCGCTCAGCTGACGATCTCTTCAATCGCCTGCGCGGCTTTCAGCCATGGCCGGGGGCATTCACGATCTATAAAGGCAAGACGCTGCAAGTGCATCGCGCGCAGCCTTCGCAACCCGGCGTTCAATTGCCTCCCGGCCAGGTGCTCGTTGAGGGAACGCGTCTGTTGGTTGGCTGCGGCAAGATCAGCTATGCTGCCACAGCGCTCGAACTCCTCGAAGTTCAACTCGAAGGCAAGCGCCGCATGAACGCGCAGGAATTTGTCAACGGCTATCGCATGCGATCTGGCGACTATCTGGGACAATAGTCGGGATGGCTGTTTCCGCTGCGCGGTCCGTGGCTTTCGAAATTCTTCTTCGCGTAGAGCGCGATGATTCGTACGCTAGTGAACTGCTCCATTCCGATTCGCTTTCGAATCTTTCCGCGCGCGATCGCGGACTCACCACCGAACTGGTGATGGGAGCGTTGCGCTGGCAGTCGATGCTCGATCAGCGATTGGCTGCTGCATCGTCGCAGAAACTTGATCGACTTGATGGCGAGGTGCTGGTCGCGCTGCGACTCGGCGCGTATCAGTTGCAGTTTTTTTCCAGAGTTCCGGCCCGCGCCGCGATCTTCGAGAGTGTCGAACTCGTCAAAGTGGCGCGAAAGCGCTCGGCCGCGCCATTTGTGAATGCAGTCCTGCGAAAACTTTCGAAAACCAAAGCAGGCGACGTTTTTGCTCAAATCGCTGAATCGCCGGATGCTCCGACGCTGGCGGCGAGCACCGCTCATCCCCCGTGGCTCGTGGCTCGTTGGATTGACCGCTATGGGATCGAGGTGGCGCGAAAGATCTGCGTCCATGATCAGATGGTGCCCGGCACGGCCGTTCACATTTACGGTGATCGATCTCAGGTTGAAGCCGAACTGGTCGCGGCCGGCGTGCAGCTTGCACCTGGGCGTCTGCTGTCGAGTGCCCGACGGGTGCTTTCGGGCGACGTGACCTCAGCGCGCGCTTACCGGGAGGGGTTATTGTCCATTCAGGACGAAGCTTCGCAACTGGTCGCGCTGCTGGCCGGTCGTGGAGAAAGTATTCTCGATTGTTGTGCGGCTCCGGGAGGCAAGACCAACGTCGTGGCGCGACGTAACCTGGGCGCCAAAGTATTCGCGACGGAACTATATCCGCACCGTGCGCGCCTGTTGCGCAATCTGATCCGTTTGCCGAACGTGCATGTGGTCGCGGCCGACGCGCGGCGCTTACCCTTTTTGTCGAAGTTCGACCACATCCTTGCCGACGTTCCTTGTTCTGGAACCGGCACTCTCGCGCGCAATCCTGAAATTAAGTGGAGGCTCAAACCGGAAGACCTGAGCGATCTCCAGTCGCGGCAGATTGCCATCCTGCAATCCGCGCTGGCCCGACTCGCTATCGGGGGACGGCTCGTCTATTCAACCTGTTCGCTTGAACCGGAAGAAAACGAAGCGGTCGTGGAGGCCATCTGCCGGGGCGCCGCAAATTGCGAAATCGTCGACATCATGCCGGAGATTGAGCAGCTAAGTCGCGCAGATGAATTGACTTTGGAGGATATCGCGTCACTCGTAGTGCGACCTTATCTGAGAACCATTCCGGGCGTGCATCCTTGCGACGGATTCTTCACCGCGATGATCGAGCGGAGATAGTTTCTACCGCACTTCGAAACTCACCGCGCTACCCGCCGGAAGTTTTTGTCCCGGCGTTGGAGACTGGCTGACGATCATGCTGGCTGCGCTCGGCTCCGACGTCGCAGAAGGCGCTGCTGGAAAGGGTTGCGGCTCGCGGGGGGCGATGGGTGTGGGAAGCAAGCTGACCTTGCCGACGTTGAGACCTGCATCCCGCAGCGCGAGGGTTGCGCTGCCGAGCGGCTCCCCGGTGAGATCAGGCATTACAAAGGCTGACGGTTCGGCGCCGTCGCTTACCAGTAAGCTGATTTTTGGCGCGGATACTCCGCTGGCGTTCGGTGGCGGGTTTTGGGAGATGACCTGGTCTGGCGGTTCGTCCGGCAAACTGATGTGCGCGACGGAGCCCAAACTGAGGCCGCGGCGCTGTATGTTTAATTCCGCCACGCGTTCGCTCCCTCCCGTCACATTGGGAATCGCAACCCGCAGGGGGCCGAGGCTTTGCGCCACGCGCACCGACCAGCCTCGGCGCACCTTGGTTCCGGGCGCGGGCATTTGCGTCACGATTTTTCCCTCGGGAACGTCAGCGCTGTAAAACTGCCGCTCGACCACAACTTGTAGACCGGATGCCGTGCTCGCTCGCTCGGCTTCGACGGGACTCATGCCCACGAGCTTCGGAATGGCCACTTCGCGCCCGTGGATGGCCAACTGCATGGCGGTGAGCGCGGAAATAAGCGCCACCGTCATCAGGACGAGAGCCAGAAACAGCATGCGGAAAAATTGTCGCATTGCTGGCGATTATAGCTGCTCCGCCGTTTCTACTCTTCCCACCTATGGCCGCACGCATGGCAGGTCCATCCGCTCTTCTGCACGGGGACGGGGACGCCGACGTACGCGGAGAGATAGGCGATAGGTTTATCGAGCTCTTGATCGATGATGTCGAGCGACTCGCACTGCGGACATTTCGGTTGCTCGATCGTGCCGACGCCTTCCACATCGAGCATCTCGGGAATTGGCTGGTTCAGGATTTCGTTGGCGGCTTCCGCATCTTCGGGGCGAACCTTAAGTTTGATCCCACCGAGCAGATTTGAGATGAACCAATCCATCCGGATCATGTTGTCGTCGACGAGGTACGCCTCAATCCCCGCCGACTCCAAACTGCCCTTGGCGAGAAGCGCGTCGGGAAGGTCGCGGAACTGGCGCACGGTCACAGCCGCGTTGTACTCGAGAACATCTTCACCCCGCGGCGCGGAGATCTCGATCTTGAGGCCGCGCTTCGCTGCCTCGGCCAGGAGCGCTTCGTAGGCAGCCGCACTCAATTCGTCGCCGCTCTGCGCGACCTGGTCAAGTTCTTCGTCGCTCATGGCGGAATACACACCGGCGATGCGGACGCGTTCCTGGTCAGAATTCGGCATCGTCATAACCGGCATGATACTCCGGATCTGAGTATGCTATCGGCTCGGGCTCCGGCTCGTCTGACCCGCGCTCGAGTTCGGGCCCGACGGAGTGAGCGACGCTTGCGTCTTCTGTTGCGCCACCCATCCGTGGATGCGCGTGCTCAGCACGTCCATGGGAAGCGCGCCACCAGAAAGCACTTCATCATGGAAAGCGCGCAGGTCGAACTTGTCGCCCAGTTGATCTTTCGAATACTGGCGGAGTTTCAGAATTTCGAGCTGTCCAATTTTGTAGGCGAGCGCTTGCGCCGGCCACGCCATATACCGGTCGGTTTCGCTCTGCACACTGACCTCGTCCATGGTTGAGTGGGCGTGGAAATAATCGACCACTTGTTGCCGCGTCCAGTGCTTGTAGTGGAAGCCGGTGTCGACGACCAGGCGAATTGCGCGCAGCATGTCGTCCATCATGTGGCCATAATAGCTGTATGGGTCCTGATAAAATCCGGCTTCTTTGCCCAGTCTCTCCGAGTAGAGTGCCCATCCTTCAACATAGGCCGTATAGTTTTCGTGCTGGCGAAAGGGAGGCAGTTCCGGCAATTCCTGCGCAATGGAAAGCTGCATGTGATGTCCCGGCACTCCTTCGTGGTACGCGGTTGTTTCAATATCGAGCACCGTGCGTTTGGCGAAATCTCCCGTGTTGACCATGACATGGCCTGGACGCGAACCATCGGGAGTGCCTTCTTGATATTCGGCGTCCGGGGCTTCTTTCTCGCGGAATTCTTCAACCGGCTTTACTTCGAGCTTGGCCTTGGGCAGACGGCCAAACATTTGCGGTAGCCGGGCATACATTTGATCTTCATACTTGCGGTACAAGTCCAGAATTTCTTCGCGGGAATGTGTGTGCAGTTTCGGATCCGTATCCACTGCCGCTTTGAAGCTCTTCAGGTCTTTGTAGCCGAGTTGGTTCACCAGCGCGAGCATGCGGCCTTCGATTTCTTTCACCTGTTCCTGGCCGAGCTCGTGAATCTCCTCAGGAGACAAATCCGTGGTCGTGCTTTCCTTCACGCGGAATGAATACCACGCGGCACCATCCGGCAGGGCCCATGCGCCGGGCTCGGTTCTGCCTTTCGGTGCATATTCGTCGCGCACAAACGTCGTGAATTTAACATAGGCGGGGACTACGGAATCCTTGACGGCACCCAATCCCGCCTCGCGCAGCCGCTTGCGGTCGGCCTCGGAGATCGCGTCAGGGAACTTATCAAACGGATGAATGAATGGACTTTGTTCCGCGGGAGTCGTGGCGATGCCGTTGGCCTGTGTCACCACTTTTTCCAGCAGCATTTTTGGCGGCATCAAACCCTCGGCCATGCCTTTGCGCATCTGTTCGATCGTTTGATCGAAGAGCCGCGGCAGCAACTTCAAACGCGTGATGTAGTCTTCATAGTCCTTTGTGTTCTGGAATGAAAGAATGCTGACCAGCTGCGGCGCGTCGATGTGGATGCCGCTTTCTTGGTTTACCGGCATCTCCCAGGGTTTGAAGCGCGCGCCTTCCAGGCCCATCTTCAGGTCGCGAACCATGAGCTGTTGATTCAAGGCGTCTTGCTCGGGAAATCCCGTGATATCGATCGCTTCGAAGCGGGCGAGGTACAGGCGGGTCTGCTCCAGATCGTCATCGATGGCTTTCTGCGAGAAATCGTCGAGTTGGTCGTTGTAGCGCTTGTCGCCCAGAATGGACGCATAGATCGGGCTGGTGCGCAACGTGTACTCCCATCGCTCGTGCAGCAAGTCGTTCAAAGCCTTGCGCCGCACCTCGAGGTCCGCGGGAGAATTAGCGGCGGCATTGCCGAAAGCCGAATTGTTGAGAGGCGAATTGTTGAGAGAAAGATTAGCGGCGACGGCCACCGGAATCAGCAGGGCAATGGCTAGCAGACCGATCAAGAATCGCATGGAGACTCCAGAAGAAATTTGTTGGCATTGCGGCAGACCGACCACACAAAGGTCTGTTCTGTTAGACGGATACGCAAGCGGATGGTGATCGGTTCCACAAAAAACATTTCCAGGTTGTGCACCACCCCTCAGGCTTATCCGCTGGAAGATTACCGGCTGGCCAGTCCTCCCGCAGTCTCGCCCCCGTCACAAGTGTAAACGTGGCCGGTGATATTTTGTGCGTCGTCGGAGGCGAGGAAGGCAAACAGCGCTGCGATCTCTTCGGGCTGCGCATGACGACGCAAGGGAATCTTGAGATTCACCTCTTCGAGAATGGCATCCGTATACTCTGCGCGTTGCATCGGGGTGAGCACATATCCCGGAGCCACCGCGCACACCCGAATCTTCGGCGCCAGTTCCAACGCCATCGACTTCGTGAGCTCGATTACGCCCGCCTTGGTGGCGTTGTAATCAGCATAAAACGGATAGCCCATGACGCCGTTGGTCGAGGCCGTCTGCAGAATCACGCCGCCGCGCTCCTCCATCATGTGCCGCGCTGCTGTCTGCGCGACGTAGAACACTCCGGTAAGATTCACGGCAATCACCTTGTCCCACTCTTCGGAAGTGATGTCGAGAAAGTTGTGTCGAATGCTGATGCCGGCGTTATTCACGAGCACATCGACACCGCCCATCAGGCGGGTAGCTTCGGCGAAGGCGGCTTGCACTTGCTGCAGCTTCGAAACATCGGCATCAATCGCTCCCGACAAGGCGGGTAGTTCGCGCAGGATTTTGCGTTGCGCCTCCGCATTGCAGTCCAGCACGCAGACTACGGATCCTTCTTCCAGAAACCGCGCCGCCGTGGCCGCGCCGATGCCGCTCGCTCCGCCGGTGATCAGGACACGCTTTGATTTTAGACCGCGCACTCTCACCTCAGATCTCGAAACCCTGCAAGAAATCAGGCAGATCAGGCTCCCGCTCGTTCAACTCGTCCGCTTCAATTCGAATCCCAAATACATCATCTTTCCAATGTGATGGTGGAGATGCGTCGCGCATTGCAGCGCGATTTCGAAGCGGTCATGCGAATCTACACCCGCGGCCGCAAACTCCCTGGACCAATCCTCAGCTGACTGGCAGTTGATTGTGTCGAACACAATCTCAATCGCATCGTCAAATTTCTGCAATACCACTGCTTTCGATGGCCGCCCTGCTTCCGAAAATTCCAGTGGCCGGTCCCGCACATGACCCGTCCCCGCAATCTGCGCACCGATGCAGTAATTCAGGTTGCCGGTGAGATGCAGCACAAGATGGCCAAAGCTATTGCCGAAGGGAAACGGCTTGGCCCAAAACTGTTCGTCGCTGAGTGGCGCGGCGAGTTCGTGAAGCACGCTCGCGAGTTGTGCATAGCGCGCTGCCAGCCGCGATGAGATCGTTTCTCGAAGATCTGTCATTTCTTATTCTCGAGGGTCACTTCTCAATCGGTAGTAGTTCGATGCTGCAACCGGAAGCGCCGCAGCTCAGCAATCCACGCCGGACAATTTTCACCGACGACACATCTGGAAATCGGACAGGGAAGTCCCTCTCACGTAATTGCCCCGCGGCGTCGCGCAGGTTGTCGTCACCATCGACGAACTCGGCGCGTTCCGGACGCGGTGAACTGTCGAACACAAGATTGAAGCGCGCTGAAACCGGCTTGCTCGTGATCGCCGCCAGCTTCACCGTACGCGCTTGCACCAGTTCTGACTGCGCCAGCTCTATCTCTTTGTCGGCATTTTTCCCCGCAACTCCGGGATCGCCCGCCAGCTTCACCAATCGTGCCCGCGAATCCTGCACTTCACTGCCGCCGGCGGCCACCGCGAGCGCATACATGTGACGCGCTTTTTCCGGCTGGCCTTGTTTTTCGAGCGCTTGTCCCAGCCGGTTGGCGACCGTTCCCGACTGGCTCAAAAGCCACGCCGAGCTTAGAAACTGCATCGCCGCCAGATTCTCGCCGTGATGATACTTGGCCCATCCCATGCGCGCCCAGGCAAGCGCCACCAGCTTCATCGCCGAAAACGCTCCGGGACCGAGCCGGTCGAACTCGCCCGAGTCAAATTGTCCTCCAATATCGTAAAGAATTTGCTGGGCGTCGTTCTCGGTTTGTGCCGGATCAGTATCGTCTTTCAGCGCGGACGCGAAGATGTCCTGAGTGGAATCCCCCGTCGCGCTTCCGGTGAGACCTTTCATCAACTCCTGCGCTTTTACGTTCTCCCCCAATCGCCCATACACCTGCGCCAGCGCCATTTTTACTTGCGGGTCGTCAGGAGGAAGAGCGGCCGCAGCTTCCAGTTCCGTCCGCGCGTCGGCATCGTGTTTTGATTGCGCCAGCAGCATGCCGAGATTCTTCAGTGTCGTCTTATCATAAGGAGTCTGCTCCAGCTGCTTCCGGTAAGCGGCGATCGCCTCGTCGGTTTTGCCGGCCAGTTGCAGTTCCACCGCCAAATCGCCATTGGCGCGCCTGTGGTTCGCACCAACTTCAAGCTGCTTGCGAAACGCGGCGATTGCCTCGGTGTGATTGTTGGCCGCGGCGTAGGCAAGTCCCAGATCGTACCAGCCATCCTCCATGCCGGTAGTCGCCAGCGTTGGGTCAGCATCCACTGCGCGTTTCAGCAAGTCGACGGCCCTGCGATAGTCCTTGCTTTGCGATGCCCTCATCCCCGCTTTAAGCAATTCTTGGGGAGTTCCTTCCATCCTGGCGACCTGGGCTCCCTGCCCCGCAGGAGTCAGAATCGTGCACGACAACAGCTGATTTTCATCGCTATGCGCAGCGTTGCGAAACGATTCGTAGTCGGAGCGCCGGGACGCCGCCACCTCGTTCATCTTCACGACGAGTTTGCGCTCGCCTTCCAGAAGTCCCTTATTCAGCGCGTATGACGACGAATACTCGCCATAGTCCCGCGACATTTTCACCGCTGTCGGCGTATGCACTGTGAAGGTCGCGGGAAATTGCAGGCGCACCCGATAGTCCGTTTCACCGGCAGGACCGATGTTCAACGGATTCGTGCTCTTCTCCGACGTCCGTATCGCAGGTAGTCCCAACGGTGGAATAGGGCGAAAGTTTATGTTTGCAGACGGCACGATGAAATAAGTGTCTTCATGCAGGCGATACTTGAGATGAAAAGGCCTGCTCGTGTCTTCGATGGGATCGACTTGGACATCGTTGACGTCGCCAGGCAATCCCCAGCTCGCTGAGAGCGCCTTCACTAGGTCCTTCCACTGCGCCTGCGAGACTCGCCGAAAGCCTGCGCGCATTGGCCAATCGCGGTCTCCCTGCGCGATGACTTCTAGAGTGGCGTCGAGCGCACCGAATTCGGTGAAGCTGCCGTCCAGCGTAAAGTGCATGAAGGTCTTCACCGGCGATTCCTCCGGCGTTCGCCGCAATCCTCCTTCCGAGTCGTGCGATGCCAGCACCGCCTGCTTATTTCGTAACTGATAAAGAATCAGGCCGAACGGAGTCACCTCGGGAGTAGTGTCGAGCCAGGTCAACTCCGGCCCCGTTCCCAGGCGCGCCGCCGTGATCACGTGGTCGAACTGCGCCGGGGAGGGAATGTCCGCGTCGAGTTGGCGTGAGCTGTCGATGAGGACGGGATAACTCTGAATTCCCTCCGCTCGCAGCATCGCCGAAAACAAAGTGTGCTTGTCTTTGCAGTCGCCATAGCCATTCTGCAGAACGTCAGAGGCGGAATGCGGCTGGTAGCGCCCGATGCCGAGCGAGATGCTTACATAGCGCACATTGCGCGCCACGAAATCATAGAGCCGGCGTGCTTTCTCCGTGGGTGTGCCGGCATCTTTGGTTAGTTCGTCGGCTTTTTTCCGCACCCTCTCGTCCACGGCCATGCGCTTGCCCTGCAACTGGGCATACCATTCGGCAACCTGCTTCCAGTCGGTGAAGGTTGTCAGCTGCACATCGGGGCCGGCATTCTCGTCCTCATCTTTATCTTTTTCCTTCTCTTTATCGCGGTCTGGCCGAATGTCTTTTACCACCCAGCTGTAAACGCGGCGGTCTCCAGTGTCTTGAATTTCCGGTTTGTGGGCAGGCGATTTCAATTTCACTTCGCGCGCCTTCGGGATGTCAATTTCCAACCGGTCTTCGTTGACCGCCACGCCTTTGGGAAATGTGTATTCGTACCAGAAATTTCCGGTGGCGAGGGGAGTGATTACCGTCGTCACTGTCTTGTATTCCAGCGTGTCTCCGGGCTGCAGTGCGGCGACCGAAATATGCCGCTGCCGGTAATCGCTGTACATCGGTGCTTCCCTCAGCACGTCGGGAGCAAAATCCTGCGCCGTCGAGTCCGGCGTTACCACTGCATGCCCATCAGGCTTGCGCGCCCGCACGTATTCCACCTGCAACTTCTCGGTCGCCGAGGAATATCCGAAAACCAGCTGCCCGAATTCCTCCACGCCTGCCTGGCTCTGGATCCGGACCACGGCTTCGGTCTCGCTCACTTCGGTTCCGTCGTTTTCGAAGCGGATGCGGTTCAGGATGCGTTCAAAAACCGCAGATTCATCGGCGTTGGTCGTTTTCTGTGCGGGCCGGTNNACGAAGATGGCGCGGCAGGTTGCGCCCACGCATTCACGGTGACCAGACAACTGATCAGGCCTAAACGCACAACCGAGAAGAGGCCATAAGAGCGCGCTATGCGAAAAAACATATTGCAGTTCTTTTACGCTGTGGACGCCGCAAAATCAAACGAGGCAAGCGCTTGCGGGACCGATCCCAGCTCGCTTCAGACTCTACGGACCTCGACCCTGGGCAGATCGTCCTGGGTTTGAAGCGATGGGTACGCAGGTCACTTGCAGTCGTTGTGCTATCCTGACTACACTTAAATATTGCACGAGATTGTGTTTGCGACGCGTCCTGGCACGGCATCAAACGTTTCGTATGGAGCTTTTTCTTAACCTTTGTTGGCTTTCTCTGCTGCTGCCCGCTTATTTGCTCTGGCGCCAGCGTGGTTCCACGGACGTTGCCAGCCGTGCCGCAGGAAGGGTTTCCAGGGGCTCGGCAGTGGCGCCGCTTGTCTTCTTGTGCGCGCTTGCCTGCGCGATACTTTTGCTGTTCCCGGTTATTTCCGCCTCTGACGATCTGCACGCCATGCGCGCGGAGATGGAAGAATTCTCGCTCGGCAAGCGTAGTGTCTCCCACGCGGCCACGGATAGTGCTTCGGTTTCGCACAGCCGCCCTCACAATCTGACTGCCGTCGTCACTACAACACCTTTGCCGAAACTCAAAAGCCTGGATCGGTTGGAACTTCTCGCTGCGTCGCTTTCGACGCCCGTCGCTCCATCGTTTATCCGCGCCAGCCGCGCTCCTCCCAGCTCTCATCTCGCATAAGCCCCAACTTGCCGATCGGTTCCATTTGAAGATCGAACGTGGCTCCTCTCATTCTTACGGAATTCTTACGAGGGAACCTGGATACTCATGGCGAGCCCGCGTCATTTGGGATGACGCCAATCCATATTTCAGCTTTCGCAGGATTGGTGAACAGGCGAAAGTTTGGCAGTTAGTCTGGCAGATAAAAAGATGAGTAGAAAAATGCAGCCGCGTTTCCGGCGTCTCGCAGTTCGATACGTCGTTCGATACCTAGTTCGATACGCCGTTCCATGTATGGTTCGTGACATGATTCGCTCTATGCGCGTTCTGCCCCTGGTCGTGGCCACGGTTTGCTTCGCGCAGTCCGCTCCGCCGTCAGTTCCTCTACCGTCTCAAAGCTTCACTTGGGAGAACGTGAAAGACCGGTTCGAACAGAACAACCCGACCCTGCTCGCGGACAAGCTGAACATCGAGGAATCCCGGGCTCAGGAGATCACCGCGCATCTGCGTCCCAACCCAAGCCTGGGGCTGCTGGCCGACCAGATCGATCCATTTAATTCCGGGCCGTCGCATGGACCCTTCGCATATTGGCTTCCTTCCGCCACGGTCAGCTACCTGATCGAGCGCGATCACAAGCGGGACTTGCGGCTGGAGAGCGCGAAAAAGGCCACGGGAATCGCAGTCTCCACTCACGCCGAACTAGAAAGAAGTCTGCTTTTCAATTTGCGGAGCGCGTTTGTTTCAACCCTGCAAGAGAAAGCCGTACTCAAACTGGCAACGGACAACCTCGCATACTACGACCACGTACTCGCGATCAGCAGAGATCGTTTCAGCGCCGGCGACATTGCNNTGCAGCGCGTGCAGTATGAATCGGATGTTCAAACCGCGCTGGTCAATCTGCGTACCGCCAAAATTCAGCTGCTCACGCTGCTTAACGACCGGACTCCGATTGAACAATTCGACGTCACTGGTCTGTTCGATTTCAGCGATCAACTGTCGTCCCAGGACGACTTCAGGAAAATCGGTTTGGACTCGCGTCCCGATTTGCAGGCGGCGGTCGAAGCCGTTGACAAAGCGCAGACGGACCACAAACTTGCCGTTGCCAATGGGTCCACCGATCCGACTGTTAGTTTCGATGTGGGCCGCAACCCGCCGATTGACACCTATTTCGGCGTCGGAGTCAGCATCCCGCTGCGTATCTTCGACCGCAACCAGGGCGNNTGCTTGATGCCGCGCGCGCGCAGGTCTTCAGCGATGTCGATTCTGCGTACGCGACAGTGACCAGCAATGTGGTTCTGTTGCAGCCCTATAAAGCGAAATATCTGCAACAGGCCGTCCGAGTCCGCGACACCGTGTTTTTCGCCTACCAGCACGGCGGCGCGTCGTTGCTCGATTTCCTGAATGCGCAAAGCGACTATCGCGCCGTGGAACTTAGCTATGTCAACTTGATCGGTGCCTACTTGACGGCTGCGGCACAACTGAATATGGCCGTTGGCCGGGAGGTCATCCAATGAA
>PMSZ01000081.1 GCA_003168235.1 Acidobacteriaceae bacterium | reverse complement strand
GGCATTATTTTTCTTTACCTGGAAAGCACTGTTCGTCGCCATTTTCCTGTGGTGGGTTTCGGGCAGCCTGGGCATTGGGATGGCTTATCACCGGCTGCTGACGCATCGTGGATACAGGACTCCGAAGTGGGTCGAATATTTTCTGACCTGGTGCGCGACGCTGGCGCTGGAGGGCGGACCGATTTTCTGGGTGGCGACGCACCGCATTCATCATCAGTTCTCGGATGACGAAGGCGATCCGCATTCGCCGATCGATGGCAAGTGGTGGGCGCACATGGGATGGATCCTGATGGGCAAGTCGATGCACCACGACACCACGACGCTGGCCCGCTATGTTCCCGACCTGACGAAAGATAAAGTGCAGGTTTGGCTGACGAAGTATCACTGGACGTCGAACGTGGTTGTTGGGGTGATTCTTTATGCCATCGGCGGGCTGCCGTGGCTGCTCTGGGGAGTATTCGCGCGCGTGGTAGTCGGACTGCATGCAACCTGGATGGTGAACTCGGTTACACATCTGTGGGGATCAAGACGCTTCGCGACCAAAGATCTCTCGACCAATAACCTTCTGGTGGCGGTGGTCACCTTCGGCGAAGGCTGGCACAANNACAATCATCATGCGCATCCGGTGTCGGCGCGTCATGGGTTGAAGTGGTATGAGATTGACATGAACTGGTACGGCATCTGGGCGCTGAAGAAACTGGGATTGGCGCGGCATGTGTACAAAGTCGAGCTCGATAAACTTCCTCCAAAGCCCGCGCTGACGCGGGATGTGCAGGCGTCGGTGTTGGCGGCGGCTGCGGGGAACGACTAGAGCAGGTCTCAGGTGTCAGGTGTCAGGAAAGGCTCTCGAAGCCGGCCATGGAGGTCGGGGTTGGGGGCCTTTCTAGCGTAATCGCCCGGTTACGACAGTCGTTGAGTTCATACCTCGTGCGTGAAGCAAAATAAAACCAGTCCGAGAATCGATGGGCAATTCGATACAAAAGTCCGCACCGGTTTAATTGCGGATTCTCTGAGGCGCGATGTTTTACATATTCTTTACATTTTCATGACAACAAGGTCATCGGGGCGTCATATATATGACGCGGCTCACGAAGGGTAATCCCATGACAGGCAAAATGCAGGTAGTAGTTTTCGCCGCGCTGCTGGCTTGCTGCGCTTATGCTGCTGGACAACAGCTGACGGCCGTCCATACTTTTGTCTGCAAAAACCCGCAAGATATAGGACCCTGCCCTGAGGGCGGTGGGGCTACGGCTCTGATCCAGGGGTCGGATGGAAATTTCTATGGCACGGCTGAGAGAACCAGGAAAGGAGTCAATGCTCCGGCCGGCGGCCTGGTGTATTCACTGACACCTTCGGGCACATTCACGGTGCTGTATAAGTTTGCCGCCGGAAAAACGAAAACCTACCCCAACGGGGCCGACCCGAACCGGCTTATCGAGGGACCGGACGGCAAGCTTTACGGCGATACCGGCGTGGGTGGCTCGATCGGCAACGGAGTTTTGTTCCGAGTTGACAGAACGGGGAAGCACTTCCAGGTCCTGCAGAACTACTCGGCTAACGGTTTTGCCCTGAACGGATCGACGCCAACCTCTTTGGTTGCAGGCAACGATGGCAACGTTTACGGCACGACCATGTTTGGTGGAAGCAGCAGTTGCGCCTACTTCAATTGCGGGACGCTCTTTCAAGTCAACACGGCCACTGGAGCCTATCAAGTTGTGGTCAACTTCGCTGTCGCCACTAGCGGAGCGAATCCCACTAATCTGGCAGTGGGCCCTGACGGGACTTTTTATGGCAGCACGAATAACGGTTCGATCCTTTTCCATTACCTCGAGGCAACGGGAGAGCTGCAGACGACTGCGCTGCCCTTCCCGATCGTTGGTGGTGAGTTTACCGGGGGAAGCGTCACTGCCATCGGCCCCGACGGAAACCTCTACGGCACCTATACCGGAGCGTTCGTGGGTGGTATCGGGCTGTTCGAGGTTCAACTCGACGGCAGCAATCTCCAACTNNGGCGGTTCCGGCGACATCGTAACGCTCTCGCCGACTGACGGAAGCTTGATTCGGACACTGACGCCATTTTCATCGACAGGGCCGGACGGCGGGTTACCGGTTGAACTCTTCTCTGCCACCGGGGGAACGCTATGGGGCGTTAGCTCACTGTACGGGCAAGCGCCGAAAGGCTCTTATGGAGAAGGAGTGCTGTTTACGCTGACGCCGTGAGAAGCAGGTGTCNNCCTGACACCTGACACCTGCCCCGCTACAATCTTCCTGTGCGGATCATTAGCCGACAGAAGGCCATCTATTTTTTCCTCACGCTGGGAGTCTGCCTAGCGGCGGTGGCGTTTGCGGTGGGGAGTGGATGGATCATCCTTAACTGGCGGGAGGGCGTCAGGGTTTTTCTGGGGATTATTTTTTTTGGCGCGATCGTGGCGGGACTGGTTCTGAATACGATTTTTCTGGTCCGCGAAATTCGGCGCAACGAGCAGCATGACAGCTTCATCAATGCGGTCACACATGAACTGAAGACGCCGATTGCGTCGATTCGTCTTTATCTGCAAAC
>PMSZ01000296.1 GCA_003168235.1 Acidobacteriaceae bacterium | reverse complement strand
GGTCTTGTAATACTCCTGCGTATACCAGAAGGTGCATCCGTCCTGGTCGATCCGCATCGCACTATAGTCGCCCCAGCGGTTCGAGGTGTCAGGCTGCGAACCCGCGCCCGCAACCAACTGGACTTCGGACTCCAGCGTACCCGCGGCGTCGCTGGGAGTACGACCAGCCACATAGATCGACGGATAAGTCGGCGTTCCGTTGGGACACTTGCTGCCGCAGGATTCACTGTAGCCGAGGAGGATGTCACCCGCTTTGTCGCGTGTGAGTGAACCCATCCAGCGCCAGGTTCCATCGGGAGCATACGTACCCTGCTGATAGACGCTGAGCGCAGTGGGCGGGACGGCCGATTCAGCCGCGGTGATCTCCATCCATCGAACGCCGCCCTGGTTTCCGGAAGCGGTGACATCAAAGTTCACGAACCAGTGCTGGTCGCCGCTGCTGCCGTCATTCCAGTACGCGAAGCGGTACATCAGACGGTCGCCGAGAGAGTCGGCTTCGTCCGAAATTCCCTTTTGGGGGACGCAATCACCGCCGTAGCCGCCATTGCATGCCGGGGTGAACGTGGCAATCGGAATCAACTGATCATTGTCGTCACCAGTGAAGGTCGCGCCCTTACTCCAGTTGGCTGGGTTGTTAATGTGTACCGAGTAGAGCGAAAGGTGAGAGTTGTCGACATCGCCCACGCTGCCAATGGCAAACTGGTCCTCGCCAGAAGGAGGCAGGGTTGGCGAATCAAGGTCGGCCGGCAACAGGCTGTCTTCGGAACTAGTGTACTGATGGCAAATCTGCTCCGCGGTCGCGTCGCCCACTAGCATTTTCGTTCGGTTGTAAGCGCACAACACCGGCCCCACGAAGCCGCCTGCTCCCGGACCGAAGTTATTCCAGGTTTCGCCGTAGTTGTTAACCCAGACTGCCCATTTGGGGTAGTCGGGGAAGCCGCCGTTCACAACCGGGTACTCATACAGGTAGTAGGAGCCAGTGGCATCGGCGCTGGTTGAAATCGCGACACAAACACCGTATGAGCCGGCGAACACGTTCTGAGCGAGTAGCCAGCGATGCGCCTGCGTGTCCCACTGCGCGATGATGTCCCCGTCATTGTTAGACGCGCAGATCCCGCCGAGGCTGCTCCATAGCGTGTTACCCTCAATGGCCGCGCCACACGAATAAGGAGATACCTTCGAACAAATCGTATACGAGGTGTTGACCCACTGCACGATCTGAGTGTCGCCGACCGCCATGTTGGTGTCGGGAGGAGCGTCGGGAACGCTGTAGTTGGGGAACCCATTGCCGACTCCGAGGAAGTTCGCGATTACGCTGTAATTGGCTTCCGGGCCGTTGACCGAGCTCTGTTCCACCGGGTCCACGACTTGGCCCTGGCCGGCTAAACGCTTGGGAACCCGGCGAACCGGATTCGCTTCATGAAAACCATACTGCGGCGTCTGGGGTTGCTGGGCCAACTCCCCAAGAGGAGGCGAAACGGCAAATGCAACCGGATGTTTCACTTGATCCTGCGCGGCGAGTGGCAGGCTACATACCAATAGCGCGATCAAGGAAAAACAGCATGTGACAAAGTTTCGTTCTGTACGCATGATCTTTCTTGTTCCTTTCTTTGATACTCCTCGGGGTTCGGTTGGGCGGTAAGTGGATCGCAGTGCTGGGTCGAAACTACTAGTTCCAATAGTCGTGAATCGACTGACTATAACCTTTTTTGTCCAGCCCGCATAGTGTGAATAGTTTTGCATCATCAGAGCATCGTTAAAAGCAACGAGCCCGCGATTTGGGGGGTTTAGCGGACCTGCGTCTATGTCCGGGACCCAAAGCCGCAAAATCGGGGTCGGAAGCGCTGCGGCACATTCGCCTCGGGTGCTGCGTGGTAAACTCCGAATTTCGTTTCAGGGAGAGACCCACCTGTCGCAAAATCAGCACTCCTCGGTTTCGAGGGTTTCGAGTTCTTCGCATTGGCTGGCGCTGTTTACGCTGCTGGTGTGCGGCGCAGCCACCGCAACGGCGCAGCACACTGTCGTGGAAAAAAACGGACTGAACGGAAGCATTCAAACCGACTACAACGCCGCCGGCAAAGCGACGGAGATGCGTACCATCGGCGCCGATGGCAAACTTCAGCAGAAGGTCGACTACGAATATCTACCGGGTTTTTACGTCGCTCAGCAGACTAACACTACGTATTGGCCCAGCGGCCAGCTTCGCAGAGTCGCACGCAATACCTATGACGAGAGCGCAAACTTCACCGGTGAATTCATTCAGGCGTTCGACGAGTCCGGCAAACAGACTGGCGGCCACAAACTGACGCACGATCCGTGGACTGGAGTGTACCGTTGCTCCGAATGGAATGTTGCCGCGCAGGACTACCGAGCCATCGACTGCCCCTCCGGCGAGGAAGAGCGCGGTGGAACGGACGAGCTGAAAACATTCACCTATGACGAGGTGATGAAGAATCTCGAGGCAGCGAGGGTCACCGCCCGGCGGGAGCGGAAAATAGGGCGTATGCAGCCCATGATTCCGATCCATCCGCCGATTACTTCCGCACAGAAAGAAGTGGGACTCGTCNNGCGGGTATCTGGGACCGTGGTTGAGAATCCGGATCAATATAGTGAAATGCCGGGGCTCGCGGTCACGCGCGTTGCGGTGCCGTTCGAGTCCACCGGGGAAGCTTCGCAATTGGCAGGGTGGTTGTTCGAGACGGAGGGCGAAGAAGCGCGGCATGCCGACGGACCAATTACATTGATGGTTCCACGGCTGGGCTCCGGATTGAACATCACCTTTCGCCAAGCCGGAAATCCCGCTCATTCCGTTTCGCAGACGCTGAATTTCCCCCAGCTCTCAGAAAAGAAGTCACTCCGCCCGAACTCGTTTCAGGCGCCAGCGCTTTGCTTGAAGGGCGAACTCTGCGTGGTGAGCGGCCCCTTCAGTGGCGACAGCGGTAAGACCTTCGCTGCCTTCGAAGATCGGCCGGCGACAATCGTGGCCGAAACAGTCGACACTGCCTACGTCGCCATTCCAGAGCCCACCGCGCCGGGGACACGGCCATTGTTTATCGCGGAAGGACCGAAAGTGGCCGCGCTGCCCGTGGTGGTGGGCGAGTTTTTCATCAAGAACAACGGGCGCGAGTTGCAAGCCGGCGAGACCCTGATCACATTTCCGACGCTGGATGGTCCCGGAGACATACCGGACCCAGCCTGGCAGATCGGCAACTACCCGGCCACTAATCTTCAGCGGGCGCAGCAGTTAATTCCCGGATTCCGGCCGTCACAGGGAGATCGCGAGGCGCGCGAAAAACTCGAAGCCAACGAAGACGAAAAGGGAGAGCCACAAGAAAAGCGAGAGATCAAAGAGAAGAAGCAAGTGGGAGAAATTCTCCTCGTCGTCCAGAACCTTGCGCCGGAGAAGATTTCGTTGCGCAGCTCCAGGAACGAAGTCCTGGTCTTCCATTTGAGCGACGAGGCTTTCCGCCGCGGCGAGTTCAAATACGACCTCGTGGTTGAGGCCAAGAAAGCGGGCAAGGTCGAAGTCAAGGGCTACGTCATCCCGTTTCTCGCGCCCGTTGCCGGTCAAGAGTTCAGCGTCGACGCGGCTCGGCGCCACGTCGGCAGTAATTAGAGGAATCCTGCTAGTGGTTTCCATAGATCCGCCGTAACCGCATGGCGTGTGCCTGCAAGCTTTGAGTGAAGTCAAGCGGCCTTCGTCAATCGATCGCCTTCTGATCGTGTTCCATTCGCCGTTGTGCGATTGACGAAACCGGACTGCCAGACTGCCCAGCAGAGAAAATCGCCGCAAGAGTGCAGCGAGGCGGCCGGAGAATACTTTTCTCCGGTCCAGTTTGAAGTTGAAAATACGCGAATTGGCGGGGATTTGGCGCAACTTCCAGGAGCACAGACGGCAGAATTCCCTGCACTTCAGACTGTATGGCGGAGAGAGTGGGATT
>PMSZ01000503.1:11772-12823 GCA_003168235.1 Acidobacteriaceae bacterium | reverse complement strand
AGCAGACGCTGGGAATTCTCTGATTCAAGTCTCTTTGCACATGTCAAATCAGTTGCAGCACCTTCGCATCCGAGCGCATGAGCTTGAAAGGCTCACAAGGTGGTTGATCGTACTGACCATTATCCTTGCTGTCGTCACACTTCCCCTGTCGATTGAAGCAACGAAGCATTTGATCTTTCCCGATAGAGCCGCCGGGCAGAAACATCAGCAAGAAATGTTCGAGGGCTATGAGAAATGCGTTAGCCAACTAGATGGCGGCGCAGCAGTCAATGGCTACGGTCCCGATTGGGCGAAAGCGCGACAGGACTGCGCGCGATTCTGGTTTGGAGCTAAACCCTGATACTGATCGCCCGACCCTGTGCCACCGATGCCCGTTTAAAGGACGGTCTCATCGCATGACGAAACGTCTCTACTACGACAGTCCTGAACTGCACGAATTCGATTCGGTCGTCGAGGGCGTTGCGCCTGCGTCGGCGGAGTTGTCGCGCCCGGCCGTATTTCTGCGCGAAACGGCGTTTTATCCGACTAGCGGTGGGCAGGTGCATGACACGGGATGGATCACGGTGGGCGGGGGTGACAGCAGTAGCGAGCGGCTGCGCGTCACGGAAGTTTCGGAAGCGGAGGACGGGCGAATCGTCCATTACCTGGAAGCGCCAACGAAGGCGCCGTTGGCGGGCGCAGCGGTGCATGGCAGCATCGATGGGGAGCGGCGGCGCGATCACATGCAGCAGCATTCGGGTCAGCATGTTTTGTCGGCGGCGTTTATCGAACTTTATTCGATGCCGACGGTTTCGTTCCACATGGGCGAGGATTATTGCTCGATCGATCTGGCAACACCGGTAGTGAGCGCGCAGCAGATGGTGGGAGCCGAGAGGCGGGCGAACGAAATTGTGTTTGAGAATCGTCCGGTGCGGATTCGTTATGTCACGCGCGCGGAAGCGGAGAAGCTGGGGTTGCGCAAGTTGCCTCCGGCGGGACGCGACGAGTTGCGGCTGATCGAGTTCGCAGATTTCGATGTGACGGCGTGCGGCGGAACGCATGTGGCTGCGAG
>PMSZ01000503.1:232-11726 GCA_003168235.1 Acidobacteriaceae bacterium | reverse complement strand
GGCAGGCTGCTGCGCAAAGAAAAAGACGACGCACTGGAACAGCTTGCAGAGTCGATGGCCGTGGCCGATTTGCGAAGCGCACCGGAGAAGAATGGGCGGAAGATCGTGGTGCGGGTGTTTTCCGATCGTGATGTCAGCTTTGCCAAACTGTTCGCGCAGAGAGTGACGCGCGCTGGGACTCCGGCGATTGCACTGGTTGGGAGCAGCCTGGGTTCGCCGGGAATTGTTTTTGCGCAGAGTCCTGGCGCGGCCGGATCATCGGCTGGATCACCGGCTGGATCATCGGCCGATATGGGCGCGCTGCTCAAACAAGTCTTATCGGCGGTTGGCGGGCGCGGCGGTGGAAGCCACGATTTCGCGCAGGGCGGAGTTCCGGCGGGATCGGACGTCGAGCGGATCTTGCAGCAGGCAGCGGGTACAATCGAAAGCTGATCGTTATCGTTATCATTAACGTTGCGGCGCGCGGCGATTCTCGGGTGACGGCGCTGGCGCTGCAGTTATAAGAAGTCCGCTGGACGTTTTCGGGAAGAATTCATTCGATGCTCGAACCGCGGCTAATACTCGTCAATCTTCTGATCAAGCTTGGCGTGGCTGCGGCGCTGTCGAGCGCGCTGGTGCGCTCCAAGGAATTCAAGAGCCTGCTTTTTCGAGAACATCGCAGCACCCGGCACAAAATTTATCTGGCGCTATGGATGGCGATCCCGATTGCGCTGGGCGTCTGGATACGCTGCAGCGTAAAGAGCTTTTTCGCCGGCGATCTGTCGCTGGAAACGGCGTTGCTGCTGGGAGTGATCGGCGGACGGCTTTCGGGAGGACTCGGCGGAGCGCTGATCGCGCTGCCGGCGGCACTCCATGGCGAGTGGGCGGCGATGCCATTGGCGACGTTTGCCGGCATTGTCGCGGGATGGCTGCGGCGGTTCGCTCCCGAGCAGGAAGACATCTGGTCGTTCTCGCCGTTCATCGATCTCACGCTGTATCGCATCATTCGGCGCAATCTGCCGCGGCCGCGCGTGTTCGACTGGCAGATCGCTTTCTTCGCGACCATCGTGGGCCTGCGTTTTCTGCAGACAGAAATCTGGCGGTTCTGGCCGAGCTCCATTTTTAGCCTGGAAAGTCCCGAGTTATGGGCCGGCGCGAACGGAACGTTGAACGGGTACCTGGTGGAGAGCGCGATTTACCTGACGGTCGTGATGGTGGTTGGCACGGAACTGAAAATCTTCAACAGCGTGCGCATCCAGGCCAAACTGGAGGAGCAGGAAAGGCTGTTGCTGCAGGCGCGGATGGCGGCGTTGCAGAATCAGATCAATCCTCACTTTTTATTTAATACGCTGAATTCCATTTCGTCGCTGGTGCGCTTCGATCCCGACACGGCCCGGGAAATGATTTTGAAGCTGGCGACGATTTTGCGGCGGCTGCTGCACAGTACGGATTCGTTCGTTGCGCTGCGCGAGGAAGTGGAGTTCATCGACAATTATCTGGACATCGAAGTCGTTCGTTTTGGCCGCGACAAGCTGCGCGTGGTGAAGAACCTGGATGCGGAATCGCTCGAAGCCATGGTGCCGAGCATGCTGTTGCAGCCGCTGGTGGAAAACTGCATCAAGCACGGACTGGCCCCGAAGATCGAAGGGGGAAGTATTACGCTGCGCAGCCGCGTGGTCGATTCGCAGCTGGTGGTAGAAGTGGAAGACGACGGCGTCGGCATGGACGCCGCGCATTATGTCGAGCAGACTGACGAATTCAGCGTGGGCGGCATTGGGATGGCGAATGTGGCCGAGCGCCTCAAGGTGCTCTACGGCGACACGGCGAAGATGACGATCGAAAGCCGCGAAGGTGGAGGCACGCTGATCCGGCTGCGGTTGCCGATTCTGCCTAACCCCGAAGAGCTAATGACAACTTCGACGATTGCTCCAGCACCTTTCGGTAAAAATCTTCGTAGAGCGGAATGATCTTGCTGGAGCAGTATTTTTCCTGCGCGGCGGCGCGCGCTCGTTTTCCCATAGCGCGCAGGGCCGATTCATCACTCAAGAGAGAGATTGCGTAACCCGCCATGGCATCGACGTCGCCGACATCGGCCAGAAAACCGCTGACTCCGTGCTCGATCACTTCGGGAACTCCTCCCGTTCGCGTAGCAATTGGAACGACTTCGCAGGCCATGCCTTCGAGCGCGGCGAGTCCGAAGGTTTCGAGTTCGCTCGGCATCAACATTACGTCGGAAATCGCCAGCTTTTCGCGGATCTGGTCCTGCTTGCCGAGAAACAGTACGTGCTCGTGAATACCTTTTTGTACGGCCAGCCATTCTGCCTGGGAGCGATCGGGGCCGTCGCCGATCAGCAGCAGCTTGGAGGGAATCTTCTTGTGCACGCGGTCGAAGATTTCGATGACATCGAGAACGCGTTTTACCGGACGAAAATTGGAAAGGTGGACCAACAGGCGTTCTTCGTTGGAAACGTACTCGATGCGTTTTTCGAGCCATTCCGGCTTGCGCATATACTCGTCGCAGTTCACGAAGTTGGGAATGACCTCGATGTGGTTCTTGATGTCGAAAATCTTGAGGGTGCGATTGCGCAGATATTGCGAGATCGCCGTGACTCCGTCGCTCTGCTCGATGGAAAAACGCGTGATGGGAAGATAGGAGCGATCGAGGCCGACCAGAGTGATGTCGGTGCCGTGCAGCGTGGTGACGAACGGCAGATTGCGGCGTGGCGGGGTTGCCGCCAGCATCTGCTTGGCGAGCATGGCGCTCACAGAATGCGGAATGGCGTAGTGCACGTGGAGCAGGTCGAGTTCGTAAAGCTGCGAGACTTCGGCCATGCGCGTCGCCAGGGCCAGATCATAGGGAGGATATTCAAAGAGCGGATAGCGGGTGACCTCGACTTCGTGATAATGAATGTTGGGTTCCGGTCCGGTCAGGCGAATGGGTTGCGAATAGGAGATGAAATGAATCTCGTGGCCGCGGCGGGCAAGCTCAAGTCCCAGTTCGGTAGCAACGACTCCGCTGCCGCCGTAGGTTGGATAACAGGTGATGCCGATCTTCATGTGCCTCCCGAGGCGAGTGCAAACGATATCATCATTGGATTCGCGGGAGGGCCTGGGGATGCAGGGGAGAATAAACCCCCAAGCTGCCGATGACTTGGAATTCCAACTTTGAAAAACGAAAGGTGTGGCGCCCGAGCGCGGGTAACGAATCGGCGGTTCGGTCGTCTAGATCGTATGCGTAGAGTTCTTGCTTTCCTGTTGCTGACGATCGCGGCGGCCGCTCAGGAGTTGCCGCACGATGATGCGGTGCGGATCGCCGAGTTCTATCGGCTGGCGCCGCAAATCGAAGACCAGATCTGGCCCGGTTGGAGCAAGGTCCCACCGCCGCTATTGCTGGTGACCGATAAGGCAGAATTTCTGACGCACGACCCGACACCGCCGAAAGACTTTACAAAAATCGCGGATGGCTTTTATGCCCGTCCGCGCGTGTTCGGCACGAGTCTGATGGCGACGTTGCCGGCCTTCGGACCGCCGGCGACCATGGTGGTCGGACAGGCGCAGAACACGGAGTACAAGACCAGCACGCCGTGGTTGATGGCGGTGATGCACGAACACTTTCATCAATTGCAGTGGGCCCAGCCGGGATATGGGGATGACGTGAACCGGTTGGACCTGAGCGGGGGCGATACGACGGGCATGTGGATGCTGAATTATCCGTTTCCGTATGACCGGGCGGACGTGGTGCAATCATTCTCACGGCTCCGGGATCTGCTTCTTTATGCCCTCGCCGAGAATGATTCCAAGAAATTCAAGAAGCTTGCTGCCGAATACGTTGCGGAACGGAAGAAGGTGTTTGCTCAACTATCTGCGAACGACCACAAATATTTCAGCTTCCAATTGTGGCAGGAGGGAATTGCCCGCTACACGCAGCTGAAGGCGGCTGAAGCGGCGGCCGGGTATCGTCCGACGACTGATTATGCGGCGCTGGCGGACTACGAATCGTTTGCGGCGTATGGCCAGCGGGCGAGAACTGAAACGCTTACTGAGCTCAGGACGGCGGACATCGGAAAGATGAAGCGAGTGTTTGTCTATTCGTTTGGTGGAGCGGAAGGACTGTTGCTGGACCGGTGGAATCCGGGCTGGAAGAATGAGTACTTCAAGCGTCCGCTCTCGACCGATGCGCTGTTTGAGGCGAAGGAAAAATAGCCGGGCGCGGACGCCCGGCCTTCCAGGATTCACTAATCTCTTGCCAGGTTAAGTCACTAATTCTTTATCCTTAATCCTTAATCCTTGCTTGGTTTCTTCGGCGTCAGGTCGCAGGCCTTTCTGACGCGATCGAAGTCCAGACCAGCGGGTGAGAATTCGGCGATCTGCCGGCCGCTGCGCGTGGGCAGTGCGATGTTGAAAATCTGCGCTCCCATCATGCCTCGGACCGTACCTTTGTCCATGGAGAGGAAGTGGCCGCGCATCCAGTTCCAGCCCTTGAAGTAGTTGACGTCATCGGCACGGACCTGTACTTCCAGCTGGGGCTGTCCCCACCAGCCGGGCCGGTTCGGTGGAAGCAGTCTGACTCCGGGATTGAAATCGGCCAGTTTGAGCTTGCCGTTGCTGCAATAGAGACTGACTCGGGGCTTAAATTCCGAGTCTTCTTTGAAATAGTTGTTCGATTGCAGCTCAAAGCGAACTTTGTTCGCGCCCGTCATCTTGTCGGTGGAGCGGAACTCCAGCCAGCCTCCGCCGGCGCTCACGCCATCCTGCTCGCCCTGATACGGACTCATGGCGCCGTTTTGCGCGCAGGCCAAGGTCGCCGCAGCGCACACAAAAAGCAAAAGGGCGGTTCTGACAATCCGCGCCGAGCCGGCCGGTTTAAGAGACAAACGTGATGCGTTCAAGGTTTCCTCCAGATAAACATATCCCTACATACTATTGAACCCGGATGCCGGGAAAAAGTTGTATCGAAGGTTCCAGGGTGGCGTTCTAGGGCATAATCAGAAGCGGTTGTTCCGGCTGCGGTGCGGTCTTTGCGCGCACGACGGCATGTCAAGCAGAGCATTCCTTATTGATCCAGGAGACAAATGTGACCGAAATGAATCTGACCGACCGAGACTGGCCCGCCCTGCCGCTGGCCGAATGGGAACCGACCTACCGCACGCTGCACATGTGGTCACAGATCGTCGGGAAGATCCGCCTGGAACTTGCGCCGCTCGAGAACCATTTCTGGAACGTTGCGCTCTACTTGAGTGCACGAGGGCTGACGACCACGCGGATGCCGTACCGCGGAGGCACGTTTGAGATCCAGTTCGATTTCGTCGACCACTGCCTGGAGGTTCGCACTGCCGACGCTGAGCGTGTCATGGCGCTTGCGCCAAAGTCGGTGGCAGCTTTTTATCGGGAACTGTTTTCGCTGTTGCGCGGGCTTGGCATCGACGTTCAAATCAATCCCAAGCCGCAAGAGGTTCCTAACCCGATCCTGTTCGATCAGGATGAAACTCATGCATCGTACGATGCGGAGTATGCCAACCGCCTGTGGCGAATTTTGCGTTCGACCGACGTCGTGTTGAAGCAGTTTCGCGCGCGTTTCATCGGCAAAGCGAGTCCGGTACATTTTTTCTGGGGCAGCTTCGATTTATGCTGCACGCGGTTTAACGGGCGCCGTGCTCCGGCGCGAAAGGGCAGGATCACGTCGGAATCCTACTCGCACGAATGCAGCAGCGTCGGATGGTGGCCGGGCGGCGGAGACCTGGCGGGGCCGGCATTTTATGCCTACTTTGCTCCGGAGCCGGCGGGGTACGGCCAGCAAGCGGGGCGACCAGCCGGCGCGAAGTATCAGAGCAAGCTGCGGGAGTTCATCTTGATGTATGACGATGTGCGCAGCGCCAAGTCTCCAGCAGCGGAAATTTTGGAATTCGCGCAGAGCACTTATGAAGCCGGAGCGGACCTCGCTGGCTGGGACCGCGCGGCACTGGAACGGCGTTAGGGCGAAGAGAAAACACCTACCTCGGTCAACTGATACACTGCTCAAAAAGCGCCAAGCGCCCGCCCGGATGGCGAAACTGGCAGACGCACGGGACTTAAAATCCCGGGTCCGTAACAGGACGTGACGGTTCGATTCCGTCTCCGGGCACCACTACAAAACCAATGGGAAACGGACGACGGTCACGAAGCAGATCTCGGATCAATATTTCTCGGATCAATAGATCTCGGACTTGGCTGCGCGCGTCATCAATTCTTCAATCGCCTGTTGCGGCGGCTTGCCGTTTTCGAGGATGGCGAACATCTGCTCGGTGATCGGCATCTCGACATTCTTTTTGCGGGCCAACCCGACCGCGGCCTTGGTGGTGAAAACGCCTTCTGCGACGGCCCCATGCATGGCGGTGATGATGTCGGACAGTTTGCGTCCCCTGCCGAGCTCGACGCCAACGCTGCGATTGCGCGAGAGGTCTCCGGTGCAGGTGAGGACAAGGTCGCCGAGGCCGGCGAGTCCTGCCATGGTATCGAGGCGGCCGCCGCAGGCGACGACCAGGCGCGCCATTTCGGCGAGACCTCGCGTGATGAGCGCGGCAATCGAGTTGTGGCCGAGGCCGAGTCCATTGCAGACGCCCGCGGCGATGGCGATGATGTTCTTGAGCGCGCCGCCGAGTTCCACTCCAATCACATCGTCGTTGGTATAGACGCGAAAGCGGGAATCGTTGAATGCGTGCTGTATGACGCGCGTCACTTCCTCGTCGAGGGAGGCCACGGTGACCGCGGTCGGATCGCCTCGCGCTACCTCCTTGGCAAACGACGGTCCGCTGAGGGCGGCCAGGCGCGGCGTGAAGTGGCGGGTGCGCAAGACATCGGCGATCACTTCGGTCATGCGCAGCAGGGTGACGTCTTCGAGTCCCTTGGTGCAGCTGACGAAAAGTGTCTCGGGATGAAGCGACGGGGCCATGCGCTCGAACAGGGATCGGCAATGTTGCGACGGCATGACACTGACGACGATCTCGGCCTCGTCGAGCGCCGTTTCCAGATCGCCGGTCGCGCGAATGGATTCGGGCAAGGCGATGCCGGGCAGAAAGCGCTCGTTGATTCTGCTTCTGGTGATGCTCTCGACAACTTCCGGTTCGTTGGCCCAGAGCGCGACCTGATGCGTTTTTCTTCGACCGAGGACGATGGCGAGGCCCGTGCCCCAAGCGCCGGCGCCGATGACTGCGATGCGGCTCATTGGCGAGTTGCTCCGATGCTGGCTGACTTGGTTACGCCTGACTTAGTAACTGGCGACGACTTTGTGCCTAGTCTGGATTCCGTACCGGCGCCGAGGCGGGCGATGTTTTGCCGGTGTTTCCAGATCACGAGCAGCGACACAGCGGCGATCAAGAGCAGTTGCCGGGAGTCCGAATATTCGTGGAAAGTCCACGCCAAAAGAGGAAATGCCGCTGCCGTGATGAGGGACGCGAGCGAGACGTAGCGGAACGCAGCGACAACGATCAGGAACAAGAGCGCCATGCACAGAATGGATTTCGGAGTAAGCAGGATAAAGGCCCCGAGGCTGGTCGCAACGCCTTTGCCGCCGCGAAATTTTAGCCAGACGGGAAAGAGATGGCCGACCACGGCGAAGAAGGCGGCCACGGTCAACAGAAGTTGAGGACGAGGCAGATCGAACCAGGCTCGCGCGATTACAACTGCAGCTATGCCTTTGGCGGCGTCGAGCAGCAAAGTCGCAATCCCCAGAGCGGGAGATTTGCGAGCTACATTGGTTGCGCCGATATTCCCGCTGCCGCTCGAGCGCACATCTTCATGTCTGAAAATCCGAACCAGCAGGTAGCCAAACGGGATTGACCCCAGCAGATAGCTGACGGCGGCGGTCGTGAGGTAAGCATTCATGGTCGTCGAGCATTCATGGTCGTCGATCTAATGGCGATTCTTACCGCAGCGGAAATCGCTGCAACTTCGTGTACTGCGATCCTCGCGGAGAAAGTTCGCTCTGATAGAGAATAAACTCGCGGGCCGTCATTCTGCCAAGATCGAGCTCGCCCATCGCCGCCAAGCGTTTTTCGAGAACAGAAAATGCCGCGTTCGGAGCGTCCCCCTTGCGCCACTCCGGCGCTCCCGATCTTCTTCCGGCGCCGGAGCGCGCCAGAGTGAGATGCGGGCTATAGGGGCGGTCTTCGCGCGGGATGCCGATTTCGGATGTTGCTGCGTCGATGTTGGCCGCCAGTTGCGCGAGATGGGCGTCGGCCTGAATCCCGATCCAGAATACGCGCGGGGCCTTGGCGGTAGGGAAGAATCCGTAGCCGGTGAAGCGAAGTTCGAATGAACCGCTCTCGACGCGCCGCAAGCGTTGGGTGAGGGCCTCGACTTGTTCTTGCGGCCGCTCTCCGATGAATTTCAAAGTAACGTGCAGCGATTCCGCCTGCATCCAGCGCGCGTTGGGCGCGAACCCTTGGACGCCTTCGATGAAGCGCTCAATGCGGGTGCGGAGTTCGGGGTCAAGATCGATGCCGATGAATAATCGCATTTCTGAAGAAAAACGGTTACAGCAGCGCCCTGCGGACCATCTCCAGCGCCTGTTGTGTAGAGAACTGACGGACACGCTGGCGGTCGCCGGGGAAATTGCGTTCGACGATTTGCGTGCCCTCTTCTCCGGCGAGCGCGATGTAGACCAGTCCCACGGGCTTCTGCTCGGTGCCGCCGGTCGGGCCGGCAACTCCGGTGATTCCGACGCCGTAGCTCGCGAGGCAACGCTTGCGGATGCCCTCGGCCATAGCCGCCGCAACTTCGCGGCTGACGGCTCCGTGTTGATCGATCAGCGATTTCGGAACATTGGCAAACTGCGTTTTCAAGGCATTGGAGTACACCACAGCTCCGCCGAGAAAATAGCGCGAGCTGCCACTGAGCGAAGTGATGCGCTCGGCCAGCATACCGCCCGTGCAGGATTCGGCAGCGGCCAGCGTCATGCCGCGCATTTGCAGCAAATAGCTGACGATCTGCTCAATGGTCTCGCCTTTGCGCGAAAAAATGGCATCGCCCATCTCGTCTTCGATCTTCTCGGCGAGTTCTTCGACGCGCGCTTCAGCTTCGGCTTGCGAATCTTTGCGGCAGCGCAGGTGAAGTTGAATTTCGCCGCCACCGGCCAGAATCGTGGTTGCAACATCTGTATAGGTCTTGTAGATGGGAGCAACCCTGGCGTCGACTTGAGATTCGGGGATCATGGCCATCTTGAGGATGCGCGTCGCGATGTGTTGCTCTGGGATGCGGGCGCGCAGGCGCGGAAGGCATTCGGTTTCGAACATGGCCTTGAGTTCGTAGGGAGGGCCGGGGAGCAGAACCAAGATTCGATCTTGCCCGTCGTATTTTCCGGCGATCCATTGTCCGGGCGCGGAGCCGAGCGAATTCGGCAACGCGGCGGCGCTGGCGATCACGTCGGCCTGCCTGGCATTGTTGGGCGTCATCTTGTAGCCGCGCTTGGCGAACCGTTCCTCGAGCTGCGCGATGATTTGGGGATCGCGCTGCAGTTTCAAACCCAGCGCGTCGGCCACCGCTTCGCGCGTCAAATCATCTTCGGTGGGGCCGAGGCCGCCGGAGAAGAGGATGATGTCGGAGCGCCGCATCGCGAGTTTCGCGGCCGCGGTGAGTGCTTCAAGGTCGTCGCCCACGATGCACTTGAAGCGGACTTCCACGCCCAGGTCATTCAATTTTTCGGTGAGGTAGAGCGAGTTGGTGTCCTGACGATGAGGGGTGAGCAACTCAGAGCCGACGGCGATGATCTCGGCGTTCACGGGTAAAAGTGTAAATGATCTGATGTCGGGAAAGCCGTTCTCGTTGTCGCTACGTTATTTGCGGTTGCTGTTGCGTCATGCAATGCAGCGCGCCAAATCCCCAGATCAGATCGCCGGAATAGATCGGCACGATTTCGCGCGTCGGAAAAACCTTCGCCAGCGTATTGAGCGCGATGCGGTCGTTGGGATCGTTGTAGACCGGCACCAGCACTGCTCCGTTTGCGATGTAGAAATTGGCGTAGCTGGCGGGTAACTGGCGGCCTTCGAAGACTACCGGACGCGGCATGGGAATTTCGACCACGTTGAGTCGCTGACCATCCTGATCGCGCGCGGCGCGGAGGCGCCCGAGGTTGTGATGCAGCGCGGAATAATTCTCGTCGCGCTCGTTCGGCTCGACCATCGTGACCACGGTGTCGGGCGCGACGAAGCGGGTGAGATCGTCGACGTGGCCGTGGGTGTCGTCTCCCTCGATGCCTTCGCCGAGCCAGATGACCGACTGGATTGCGAAATAGTCGGCAAACATTTGTTCGTAGGCGGCGCGATTCATAGAAGGATTGCGCTGTTGCGTGGTCGAGAGCAGGCACTCTTCCGTTGTGATCAGCGTGCCGCGGCCGTTGACATCGATCGAGCCGCCTTCGAGCACGATGGGGAATTCTCTGTGATAGCCGAATGTGGGACGCACAATCTGCGCGCCGGCAGCTTTCGCCATCCGCGCGCCGATTTTTGCGTCGTGCTTATAGTTGTCGTACTTCGCCCAGGCATTGAACTGGAAGTGCAATGCCGTCAGATCGGCAGTTTCGGACTTGCCCGGCGGCACCAGGAAAATGCAGCCGGAATCGCGGGTCCAGACGCGGTCAGTGCGCCAGTGGTGGAAGACGACGTTGTCCGAGAGTGCGTCGGACTTCTCAAGGATAGCCTTGGCGTTTCGCTTGGCGCTTACGTTGCTAACGATCAGATCGACGCGCTCATGCCGGGCCAGGTTGCGGACGATTTCGGCATAGACCCACGGGATCGGCTCAAACTTGCCCGGCCAGTCGTTGCGGAAATGCGGCCACGCGAGCCAGGTGGACTCGTGCGGTTCCCACTCGGCGGGCATGCGGTAGCCTTGCGCGGCGGGGAGCGATTTGGCTGGGCGTCGCGGGCTCATCGCAGTTGTCTGTTGATCGATGCGCGCTGGGCCTGTTGGATCGAATAGGGGTCCTTCGACTCCGCCGAGCCATTCGCTTCGCGAACGGCTTGGCTGCGCTCAGGATGACACGCGGAGAATGTCATTTTCCGTCCCATCACTTCCCGTCGATCATGCGGCTGGTGATGGAAGCGTAGCTGTCGATGCGGCGGTCGCGCAGAAAGGGCCAGTTGCGGCGAGTGTCTTCCAAGAGACGTAGATCGACTTCGCCGAGCAGAATTTCTTCTTTATTATGCGACGCTTCGGTGAGCACGCGGCCGAAGGGATCGCAAAAAAAAGAGCCTCCCCAAAATTCAAGGCCTTTGCCGGGTGCCGAGTTGCCGCGGATGTTGCCGGTTTCATGGCCAACGCGATTCGCCACTGCGACGTACACTCCGTTGGCGATGGCGTGCCCGCGCTGAATGGTGCGCCAGGCATCGTGTTGCGCTCCGCCGAATTCGACTTTCTCGTCTGGATGCCAGCCGATGGCGGTGGGGTAGAACAGAATGGTTGCTCCCTGCAACGCCGTGAGGCGCGCGCCTTCGGGATACCACTGGTCCCAGCAAACGAGCGTGCCGAGCCTTCCGGCGGAAGT
>PMSZ01000503.1:0-184 GCA_003168235.1 Acidobacteriaceae bacterium | reverse complement strand
GCAATCAGCACAACTTTATTTTTCTGTGCGGCAGTGGCGAGCTTTTCCGTGGTGGGGCCGGGGATTGGCTCCGCGAGATCGAACAGCACCGGGTCTTCACGCTGGCAAAAGTATTGCGTCTGGAAAAGTTCGGGCAGGCAGACGACATGCGCGCCACGTTTGGCCGCGTCCGCCACGCGGTCGA
>PMSZ01000298.1:1609-8928 GCA_003168235.1 Acidobacteriaceae bacterium | reverse complement strand
TGCTCGATTGAAGGGAGCAAGCGCCCAGTCCCCGCCGATCGATACTTTCTTTCAGAAAGACTTTCTGATGAATTCCTTGATCGGCAATCGCGAATATCTGTTCGATCAGGTGCCGGCGCTGATGGCGATTTTCGATAACGTGACGACTCTCGATCAAATGGCGGAAGTCCTGCCCAAGATGTCGCTCGTCAAGCAAGGACTGCTAGGCAAACCGATGGCGCCCATGCTCATTCTGGCGGGAGTCAAAGATACGCAAGTACCCATCTCCGATATCTACCTGCTCCTTGATCATGGGGATGTTCCCAAAACCGCCTGGATCAATCCGCAAGGCGGTCATCTCGGGCGGCAAGTTGGAGTGTGGCCCGATCCGCGCATCTTCAAAGAAGTGATTATCCCCTGGCTGGTGCGCACGCTTGAACCCGCACCTGCGCAAGTGAGCCATTAATTAATTATTTCAAGTCCTAACGTGGTCTAACGACGAAAACTTAAGGACAACCATCAGCGATGGGTATTTTTCCAGCCGTGCAAGCGGACTCGGCAAACGCCGCTCCAGCATCTACCAAGTTGCCTTTCTACCGCGTCCTCTGGGTGCAGGTACTGGTGGCGATCGCGCTGGCAGTCGTGTTGGGCTATGTGGATCCGGCTCGTGCTATCGCCATGAAGCCGCTCGGTGACGCTTTCATCCGCGTCATTTCGATGATTATTTCTCTGATCATCTTCTGCACCGTAGTCACCGGCATCGCCGGCATGGAAAACCTGAAAAAAGTTGGCCGCATTGGAGGCTTGGCGCTCATTTACTTCGAAGTGGTTTCGACGATTGCATTGCTGATCGGGCTGCTGGTCGGCAACATTGTGCATCCCGGCGCCAACTTTAATGTAAACGTGTCCACGCTGGACGCGAAAGCCGTTGCCGATTACGCGGGACAGGCGAAAGCCCAGAGTGTCACGGAATTCCTAATGCACATCATCCCGACGACAGTGGTCGATGCCTTCGCCAAGGGAGATATTCTGGAAGTGGTTTTCGTGGCGCTGCTATTCGGTTTTGCCTTGTCGGCCGCCGGAGCGCGAGCTGCGCCGCTCGTCGAAATCATCAACTCTCTTACTAATGTCGTATTCGACGTGACCCGCATTCTCATGAAATTCGCTCCCGTCGGAGCTTTCGGTGCGATGGCCTACACCGTCGGCAAATTCGGTCTCGCATCCCTGGGTCCGCTCGTCAAGCTGATCGCAACTTTCTGGCTCACCTCGGCGCTCTTCGTGGTGCTCGTGCTGGGCGCCATCGCATGGGCTGCGAGCTTCAGCATATTTCGCTTTCTGGCTTACATCAAAGAAGAGATTCTGCTCGTGCTGGCGGTGAGCTCATCTGAAATAGCCATCCCGAATTTGATGGCGAAGCTGGAGAAGCTCGGTTGTTCGAAATCTCTGGTGGGCCTGGTGGTTCCGACCGGATTTACTTTTAATACGGACGGCACCAGCTTGTACATGACCATGGCCGCTCTATTCGTGGCACAGGCCACGAACACCCATCTGACCCTGACCCAGCAACTCACAATTCTTGCCGTGGCCGTTCTCACTTCCAAAGGCGCCAGCGGCGTGCAGGGCGCATCTTTTATCGCTCTGGTGGCCACGCTTTCTGTGATCCCAACCATTCCGGTCGCAGGCATGGCATTGATTCTCGGGATTGACCGCTTCCTGAGTATGTTCAGAGCCTTGGTCAATATGATTGGAAACGGCGTGGCAACTCTGGTTCTCGCGCGCTGGGAGGGTGAGTTGGAGGCCGATATGTTACGTCGAAATTTGACGAGACCAGTAGAAGTGGCTGGTTGATTCAAGCGCTACGACATTATGGACGAAGCTGACATCAGGGACGGCTGACCGGCTCGACGAAAAGGCCATTCGGCTCGAAGAAAAGTTCGGGCAGGGTTTGGGCACGATCGCCGAAAATAGCACCAAAAACAGTGCAGTGGCCAATCATCTGCTCGCCGCTGCCGTCCTGCCTAACTGGTGGAAAATGAATGGGTTGGATTATACTGTCCTCATAAAAGAGGGCCCGTAGCTCAAGCGGATAGAGCATCGGATTTCTAATCCGAGGGTTGCAGGTTCGATTCCTGCCGGGCCTACCAGTTCGTGCTATAGCGTTCCCCCGTTCGGGCCATTCCCGCCCTGGCTATCAGAACGTAGAGTCATTCTTGAGCAGACTTCGGGGGAGGGCTGTTCGACGAGCGTCCGATGACTCTAACGAGTCCGGGCGCTTTCGTTTTGCCCGCGAAACCGGCTGGTGCAAAACTAACCCGGCGTGAGATCGGACTTAAGCTCCGACTAGGAATTTGGTTTGGGTCTCGGTTTCATCATCTCCCATTCCTTCTCCGTCAACTCCCGTCCCAGCGTCGTGAATTCGCCCGCACCCTGCAGCCACTCGCCGCCATCCATGGTCACGACTTCTCCATTGATGTAGCCGGAGCCGTCACTCACCAGAAATGCGGCCAGGTTGGCAAACTCTTCGGTCGTGCCGAAGCGGCCCAAAGGAATGCGTTTCTTCGCCTCCTGCTCGAAATCTGGACGCGGCAACAGACGCGAGAACGCTCCCTCGGTTGGAATCGGGCCGGGAGCGATCGCGTTCATGCGAATGCCACGGTCTCCCCACTCGACGGCGAGACTCCGGGTTAGCGCTTGCACGCCCGATTTCGCTACCGCCGATGGGACCACATACGCCGAACCCGTAGTCGTGTAAGTGGTGGTTACGTTGAGCACCACGCCTTTGTGTCGCGCAGCGAGCCAACGCCGTCCGCAGGCAAGCGTAGCGTGCAGAGTGCCCATCAGGACGATGCCAATCACCGACTGAAACGCGCCCAGCGAAAGGTCTTCGGTTCGCGCGAGAAAATTCCCCGCGGCATTGTTCATCAGCGCGTCAAGCGGACCAGCACTCCAGATGGTGTCGATCATTTTCTCGACAGCCGCCGCGTCGCGTACATCGCAGGGATGAGCGTGGATCGTGCCGTTTTTTCCGGACAACGCGCCCTCGCGCAGTTCCCGCTCGGTTGCGGCGAGAACCTCCTGCCGCCGTCCGCAGATATAGACCTCGGCGCCCAATTCCATAAATCGCTGGGCTGTCGCTTTGCCGAGGCCAGTGCCACCGCCGGTGATGAGGATGCGTTTGCCCTGAAGCAGATTTTTTTCGAACATAGGTCACCGCCTTCGCTGAACTCACGCTGAACTTGACGCTGAACTGAACCATCGATTGTAATGCCGAGCCGGATGTACGATTGACGCTCACAAGAATGCCGCTCTGCTCGCTTATCTTGGAGGGCCGAATGTCCGAAACACCGGCACAAGTACAGACAACCGATCCGGCAATCGGTCCGGCGATCCGTTTTGTACGTCGTTCAGACTATTCGCAGTGGCTCCCACTCTGGGAGGGCTACAACAAGTTCTATGGCCGTTTCGGCGAGACATCCCTCCCCGATGCGATCACGCAGATGACCTGGACCCGCTTCTTTGACGCTTACGAACCGGTCCACGCCCTGGTTGCGGAGGACGAAGGACAGTTGGTGGGATTGGTACATTATCTTTTTCATCGCACCACTATATCGATCGCACCCATTTGCTATTTGCAAGACCTCTTCACCAAAGAGTCAATCCGCGGCAAAGGAATTGGAAGGAATCTGATCAACGCCGTCTACGATCAGGCAAAGCTCGCCGGTTCGCCGCGCGTGTACTGGCAGACGCACGAGTCGAATAGCACGGCGATGAAGCTCTACGATAAAGTGGCCGAGCGTTCGGGGTTCGTGGTGTACAGGAAGAATATTTAGGTCTGAGACGCAGGCAGCGAAGGCGTTCGATTCGCTGCCGGAGAATCCTCGCAAGTGTCTGAGGACTCCTTGAGCCGGTTCAGCGCCCACTTGGCGTGCTCGGCGACGATAAGGTCCTTATCCTGGGCAAGCTTCTCGAGCGTGGGTGCGAACCTTGTATCGCCGCCGTTACCGATCGCGATTACCGCGTTGCGCCGCAAGCCAGAGAGCTTCGTGCGTTTTACTGGAGATCCACGAAACACCTCTCGGAATTCTTCCTGCTGCATTTCGGCCAGCCAGTCGAGCGCCGGATTGACCAATCCCTCGCGCGGCTGAAATTCTGGCGCGGAAGTCTTGGGCGCTTTCCGGTTCCACGGACAAACGTCCTGGCAGATATCGCAGCCGAAGATGTGGCGTCCCATGTCCGCGCGCAGTTCGTCCGGGATTTCGCCCCGCTTTTCGATCGTCAAATAGGAAATGCAGAGGCGCGCGTCGAGCACGCCGGGCGCGGTAATGGCCTGCGTCGGACAGGCGGCGATGCAGCGCGTGCAAGTTCCGCAGCGATCCGGCGCGGGCAGATCGGCGGCCAGCTCGCTTTGTGTGAAATCGTTCTTCTTGACGTCGAGCGAGGTCAGGATCACGCCCAGAAAAAGCCACGACCCAAGCTTCTGGTTAATGACGCAAGTATTCTTGCCGGTCCATCCGATGCCTGCATATTTGGCGTATACGCGCTCGATCAGCGGGCCAGTGTCGACGTAGGAGCGCAGTTGCAGGCTGTCACTTGTCATCGAACCGCTTTCAGGGGAGCCGAGCAAACGGCGCAACTCATCTTCCACTTTCCGCAAGCGCCGGAGCACGGCGTCGTGATAATCCTCACGCGCCCAAGCATAGCGCGAGATCCAGCCGCGGCTCGCGTCCTGCACCTCAGTGGAGTAGGGGTACGCAGTGTTGTAATTGATCGCGCAGGCGATCACGCTGCGCGCCCAGGGAGCAACGCGGCGAAGCGATGCGCGTTTGAGTTCTCCAGCGTCGTCGCGCGATTCCATGTACTTCATTTCGCCGTGCTTGCCGTCGGCGATCCAGGCGGGAAAGACTTGCAATTCGCCGAAATCGCGGACGGGGGCAATGCCGCAGAGATCGAATCCAGCGTCGCGAGCGGCTTGTTTGACGCGAGTTGAGAGGCCGATAAGCAAGCGGTCCACTGCCTCTCGCGAGTTCATGGTGCGAACTCACGTACTTCGAAAGGCTATCATTGATCATTGCGAGGTTCACTCCGAGGATTTGACCATTGCGAGCCTATCGCAGCATCACCGCGGAACTGTGACCGCAACGCCGTTTAGGCTCTCTGTGCTCTCGCCTTTGGCTTTGCCGGAAGAGTCTCTGCATAATTTCCTGCTCTGGGCCGCTCGGCCTGGGTTTCGAGCACATCATTCCACAAGGAGCTCGCCGAGCCGATTGAGGAGACGCCGAGCTGGCCAGAGCGGGAAGTATTTTGTTCGCCGATCCACGCAACGAGAAACTGTTCCCGCCTGTTGGAGCGGGTGAGGGAGACATTGCTGTTTAAGCGAAGAGTGCCGTGGATGCCGGTCAGAAGAGCGCCCGACCGGCTCACGTTGACGGTCGTTACGTTTTGAGACAAAGGATTGCCATGGATGTCGGTCGCAGTGAGTTGGACGGGTAGGGATATTTCGACTCGCGTGTCCTGGCGTTCGATCTTGAACTGTCGCATTAGCTCAGTGAGTTGGGCCGCAATGGATGCCAGTTCCTCCGCAGCTTTTTGTGACTCTTGCGCACGCGCCGAAGTACCCTCGGCTGCCTGAGCCACTCCACCGATGCTGACGGAGATGTCGGCGGCTCCGCTGGCCGCTTCGTTAGCGTTACGCGTCATTTCATTGGTGGTCGCGCTCTGTTCTTCAACTGCCGCTGCGATGGTTGCCGAGATGGTGTTGATCTGATGAATGACGCCGCTCACCGTTCCGATCGCCCCGACCGCTTCTTTGGTGTCAACCTGGATGGCGGTGATTTTCAGACCGATATCTTCGGTGGCTTTAGCTGTCTGCTTGGCGAGTTCTTTGACTTCGTTGGCGACGACCGCAAAACCTTTGCCAGCCTCTCCGGCGCGAGCAGCTTCGATGGTGGCGTTCAAGGCCAGCAAATTCGTCTGCTGCGCGATCGTAGTGATGACCTTGATGACTTCTCCGATCTCCAGGCTGGAATGACCCAGCTTAGCGACTGTGGCAGTGGCGGTCTCGGCCGAGCTAACCGCGGATGACGCCACTTTGGCGGCTTCATGCGCGTTCGCGGCGATGCTTTGGATGGTCGAGGTCATCTCGCCGGCGCCGGTCGAAAGGCTCTGGAGGTTCTGGGAAACCTGCTGCGTGACCTGAGAGACGGAGGTGGATTGGTTGGCGGTTTCTGCGGAATTGCTAGTGATCTGCTCACTGGCTGCCAGCAACTGCTGACTGGCGGCGGCGAGCTTCTGGGTATGGGAGGAGATGCCCCGAAGGATTTCCTGGAGCTTGTCCATGAACAAATTGAAGAAACGGCTGACTTCGCCCAGTTCGTCATTGCCGAAACCGACGGACGCCTCGAGGCGCCTGGTGATATCGCCCTCGCCTTCGGCGATGTCCTGAATCATCTGGGTCAGTCGCTTGAGCCTGGAGGCGGTACGGCGGCTGAGAACAATCGCAGCGACTATGCCAAAGCCCAGCGCGCTCAGGGTCGTGGCTCCCAAGGTCATCTTGAGCGCGCGACTTGCCGCATGCACATCGGCTTTGTTCTTTTCCAGAAGCACATGGAACGAATCCGACATAGCCTCGGTGGTTTGCCGGACGGCTTCCGCCGCCGATGTTCCCCGGTCGGTGTATTCGTTCCCCGCTTTGATGACATCGTCGCGGTCTCCAACAGCGTGACCAATCGCTTCCTGCTGGGCATCATGAAGGACGGTTAGCCGCTGCTTAATTTCAGCCAGGCGGTCCCGATTCGTCTGAAGCACCCACTTAGGAGCCAAGGCGTCGAAGGTCACGAGATCTTTTGCAACCGTCCCCCAGGTTTTTTCCCACGCTTTCTGCGCTACCTCTCTCCGATCCGGCTGCGATCCCGCCAGGATGGCTTGGCGGGCTTTGACCGAAGTCATATTCATATCGCGCTGCAAAACATTGATGGCCTCGCTCGAGGGAAAGCGCAGTTCGAACGTTGCATCCACATCCTGGATGACCGCGGCCAATTTTATATAGCTTATGGTCGAACCGAGGACAGCCAAGGCGAGGATAACTCCAAAGCTGGTGCCCAGCTTCTTGCCGAAAGTGAATCTCAACCCGCTTGCTCTAGCAGTCATGGAGGAGAAACGAGTATTTCTAGATCACTAATCGGCGGTCGTCCGGGAAGCTTTAGAAAACGTCTCCTGGGTTGGTTAACCACAATTCGGCGATGCATCTCGCGCTCAAATGAGCACATTGATGTGCGAATGGTGAAGAACTACGGAGACAGGACCGGTGTCTGCTGGTATAGATTTTCAGCTCTTGCGTCCGT
>PMSZ01000298.1:0-1547 GCA_003168235.1 Acidobacteriaceae bacterium | reverse complement strand
TTCATTGGCACGCTGCATAGCGTTGGGCAGGTCGCAGTTCGGCAGAACCATAAGGAATTCTTCTCCGCCGTATCGCCCTACGCCGTCATAGACGCGGAGTTGCGCCCGCAGGCGCCGGCCAATTTCGCGGAGCGCCTCGTCGCCAAAAAGATGGCCAAGCGTGTCGTTGACGCTTTTGAAGTGGTCGACATCGCCGAGAATCACACCCACGGGTTTGCTCTCGCGCCGGCCTCGCTCCAATTCGCGTTCCAGCATGCTGACAATCTCAGAGCGATTCATTAATCCGGTGAGGCCATCGTGGGTTGCCGCATGGCGCATCGACTCACGCGCGCAAACCAGCTCCTCCTGCAAGTCGAGGATGCGCTTGCCCACCAGCAGGCGCGCCTTCAATTCCAGTTCGTCAAAGGGCTTGACCAGATAGTCGTCCGCGCCCGCCTGCATCGCGTCGAGCATGTTCTGGCGCCCTTCTTTGCTGGTCAACAGGATGACGTAGACGTACGGACCGGAGGAACCGGCCTTCCGGATGCGTTGGCATAGCTCAATTCCGTCGATGTCGGGGAGCACCCAGTCGAGCAGGACGAGCTTGGGAGAATCCGGCTGTTCGAGGATTTTCCAAGCCTCCGAGCCGCTCACCGCCAGGGTGACGCCAAATCCCCAGCTGCGCAAGTGGTCGCCGATCAGCTTGCGGTAAACGGCCGAATCATCGACCACGAGGGCCTGCATGATTCGCGCGCTTTCGCTTTTCGTTGCGTCAACTTCCGTCGCGCCAAATGCCGCGTTGGAAGACGAAGGGCTGCTCATTCCATCCTCGCCGCGAAGCCTGCCTCCGCGAAGCCAGCCGGTTGGATAACTGATCCTATTATCATACGGCCAACTTAGTCATAAGCCGAGCACGTAATCCAGTCGTTAAGTGTTTCCCCCGGTACCTGTAAAACGTCGGCAAATCTGGTCGAAAACTTCAGCCAGCCAGTACCGATGCTTGGGGGCGCTTCTGGCGCTAAGAGACGACCCGGCGCCGGCGCTTCATCGAGATTGCGCTCGTCCGTGGCTTGGGGAAAGCCACCTGTAACTTAGGCATGAAGCGAGGGTTGACCTAGGCTTCCCTACCGGCCTACCATTACCGCCGAAGCGTTGAGGCCCTCCCGGATGATCGGCCAGACAGTCTCCCATTACCGCATTGTCGGCAAGCTTGGTGGTGGTGGCATGGGCGTGGTCTATGAGGCGGAGGATACGCGCCTGACCCGCCGCGTCGCCCTCAAATTCATTCCTGCGGAGATGGTTCACGACCAGAAGTCACTCGACCGCTTCGTGCGCGAGGCGCGCGCCGCTTCCCAGCTCAACCATCCCGGCATCTGCACTATCCATGATATCGACGACAACAACGGACACCCCTTCATCGTCATGGAGAAGCTACAGGGGGTGAGCCTGAAAGAGCGGATGCGCGGCAAGTCGATGGAAGTCGACGAGATCCTCGATATCGGCATTCAGGTAGCGGATGCTCTCGCCGCCTCCCACGCTAAGGGGATCATTCATCGCGATATCAAGCC
>PMSZ01000051.1 GCA_003168235.1 Acidobacteriaceae bacterium | reverse complement strand
AAGAGGAGTTGGTGATCAAGGCCCTCGACGACCAGTCGATCACCACCGACCTGGTGAGTGGGGCGTCGATTCTGGGTGATGGGAGAGTGGTGCTGATCCTGAACCTGACGGCACTGATGGATCGCTTCACCCGCGGACGTTCGGATGCAAATGGCCCGCGCATGACGGGACTGCTGGCGGGTTTGCCCACCGCTCGTGTGCCCTCTGCGATAAGCGGGGGGATGCGTGCGGCGGAAGCTCGTGGCACGGCAGGGGGCCGGGCATGAGGAAACCGGTGCGCGTACTGGTGGTGGATGATTCGGCCCTGATGCGCAAGCTGATTCCGCNNTGGTGGGCACGGCGATGGACGGACATTTCGCGCTGAAGAAGATCGAAGAGCTGCAGCCGCAAGTAGTGACGCTCGACCTGGAAATGCCCGGACTGAACGGGATCGATACCCTGAAAGAGATTACGCGAAGGTGGCGGCTGCCGGTGATTGTGGTCAGTTCGCACAGCACGGCGGGAGCGTCGATCACGTTAAAGGCGCTGTCGCTCGGGGCGTTTGACTTTGTGGCCAAGCCGGAGGATGTTTCCGCGAAGATGCCAGAAATTGCCGCCGAGTTGATCAAGAAGATCGGAGCGGCGGCGCAGAGCACGGGCGTGCATCCGCAGTTTCTTCCCCACGACACTCCCGCACCGCTGGGCGCCAAGCTTCAGCCGCTGGCGCCAACGCGGATTATCGCCATCGGCGTTTCCACCGGCGGTCCGAACGCCTTGCAGTACCTGTTTTCGAATCTTCCCTCGGATTTTCCCGGCAGCATTCTGGTAGTGCAGCATATGCCAGATGGGTTCACCGAACTGTTTGCCAAGCGACTGGATGACTGCTGCCAAATCCGGGTAAAGGAAGCGCAATCGGGCGACTTATTGGTAGCCGGGCGAGCGTTGATTGCTCCGGGCAACCGGCACATGAAAATCAAGAAGCTGCCGCTGGGGAACGTGGCCATGCTCAGTGAAGAAGGGCCGGTGAACGGCCACAGGCCATCGGCGGACGTGCTGTTCCACAGCGTAGCTCAGGAGTTTGGCTCGCAAGCCACGGGGGTTCTGATGACGGGGATGGGCGAAGACGGGGCGGCGGGGTTAGGCGAGATCCGAAGCGCCGGAGGATTCACCGTGGCGCAGAGCGCGGAGACTTGTGTGGTGTACGGAATGCCCAAAGCGGCCATTGAACGCGGGTACGCAATGCGGGTCGCCCACCTGCAGGACATGCCCGGCATTTTACAGGCCCAGTGCGCGGTGGATCGCGGACGGGGAGAAACGGTCGAGGTCAAGCGAGCGGCCAACACCGGTAGTAACTAGAGTTATCTACCCGAAGGTATAGGGAACGTGATTAAGTGATAGATGGGGAGGAGTACCATGGAAAAATTTGCGCCCGTAACGCGGAGCGAGGACGGACAACCGGTGCGCTACCTGATTGTGGATGACTCCGTGTTCGCCCGCAAGAACCTGGCCCGGATGGTGGAAACCTTCGGGGGACAGGTGATCGGCGAGGCGGGCGACGGGATCTCCGCCATCAGCGAATACGAACGGCTGACGCCCGACATCGTTCTGATGGATATCACCATGCCGCAGATGGAGGGCATTGAGGCTGCCGAGAAAATCGTGCAGGCTCATCCCGAAGCCCGCGTCGTCATGGTGTCATCTGTCGGATACCAGGAAAACATCGTGGCCGCATTGCAGCGCGGGGCGCGCCATTTCGTGCAGAAGCCGGTGAAGCCGGAAGTGCTGTACGAAGTCATCAAATACGTGCTCGGAGAAGACGGCGCCGTGACGACTGCGGCCGGCGCGGGGGTCTAATCGAAATGAAGATGGATCTGATTCAGCCCTTCATCAACGCGGCCGACGCCGTGCTGTCGCAAGGCCTGTCGGGCACCACGAAGGTGGGCAACCTCTCGATGGAAGAGGACGGCTATCGCCGCAAAGGCGTGGCCGGAATGGTAGCGCTTACCGGCGACATCGAAGGCCGCATCATTCTGGACCTGGAGCCGCAGACCGCGCTCCGCGTGGCCAGCCACTATGCGGGCGCCGAACTGCCGGAATCCGATGGGCTGATCAAGGAGACCATCTTCGAACTGGCCAACCAGGTCGTGGGCAATGCCGTCTGCACGCTCAACGATCAGGGCTTCCACTTCCGCGTGCATCCTCCCGTTTTGCTCGCTTCTGAGGAAGGCGACAAGACCAGCGAAGACGTGGAAGCGCTGATGATCTGCTTTGAAACCTCCATGGGAAATGTGTACATGAACGTCGCGCTGCGGCATAACAAGCGGCGCATGTCGGATCACGCGAAAGTTGGAGCTTAAACGGCAGTCGCCAGTTGCCGGTTGTCAGTTGCCAGTACCTGGAAGCCATCTCATATAATCCTCGGCGGTTGCAGACGAACGTGTCTCAGGGGCCTGCCGATTGATTTTCATTCCACGACCCGCACGCTGGCCGACACCGCGGCCGATTTCAAGGCGCGTTTCAAATTGAGTCTGGCCGACGCCTTTGCCGCCGCGCTGGCAAAGGAAAGGAAGACTGAACTCGCCACCGGCGACCCGGAATTCAAGGCGCTCGAAAGGGAAATCAAGGTTCGCTGGCTGAAATGATCGTCTAATCTCTGAGGGACTTAGCGAATAGGGCAACCTGTGGGCGGGCCTTGTCGAGAGCGTTTTGAAGGGAAGCGTCCTTGCTGTGGGACGAAATGCGGGGGAAATGCGGGGACAGCCGGGTGGAGTGGACCCCAAAACTG
>PMSZ01000335.1 GCA_003168235.1 Acidobacteriaceae bacterium | reverse complement strand
TCATCTTGACGTCGAAAGAACCATTGGCATGGACCACGTGCATCTCCTTCTGGGCTGCGACCCTCTGGGCTCCGACACTGAAAGCCAGACTCATCACCGCCACTGCGAATCTCACTCTCATATCGCCCCCGAAATACAACTTACATAATTCTTGATCTAATCTCGATCAAATACTTTGCGGCGACTGGTCTTACCAATAGCTGATAGCTGACAACTGACGGCTGCCTCTTCCCTACTCCACCGCCCCGTTCCCCTTGGCATCCTCCCACAAAATTGCATTCAGCTTCTTCGCGTCTACCGCATCCGGACGGGAAAAATCCATCAGCGACGACGCCTTCGCGCCCGCCGCCGTCTTTTCGTTCACTTTGTAGATCAATCCGCTGCGCAGGTTCTTGTCGTCAACCTCAAATGCAGCCTGCGTTCCCGGTCCCGCAAACAGGGGAGCCATCAACGACNNATTCATCGGCGGAAGCCCCAGCAGCACCTCCATCGTATGCACCATATTCACGGTCGTGTAAAAGTGATGATCGACAAATGCCTTATCCCCCACTCCACGAAGAGGCGCATACTTGCTGATCACCAACGCCGTCGACCGATGTGCGTCGACATGATCCGCGCCATCCTGCGCATCATCCTCGACCACAAAAATGGCCGTGTCGTCCCAGTAAGCGCTGTGCGAAACCGCATCCACCACGCGTCCAACCGCCAGGTCGTTATCCGCAACCGATGCCTGCGGAGTCGGCTTCCCCGGCCGCGTTCCGCCCGTGTGATCATCCGGAAGATAAAGCAAAATAAACTGCGGCAGCTCCTTCGAACTTCCCTTCGCCTTCACAAACTCGCCAAACTCGCGCAGAAATTCGTCCGCCCGCAGTTGGTCCGGATAGTCGGTATTAAAATCCGGAAACAGCGGATCATAATGATCGCGCAACGCCGCTTTCGTCGGACGCATCCGTTTAAACTGTGGAACCGCCCACGGCCACGGACTCGCTCCTCCCACAGGATTGCCGACATTCGCCGGCAAACGCTCACCCTGATTGATCTCAGCCACCGGACAACTCTCCGAGCTCGGCGACGGTGTTCCTTCCTTCGGCGACTTCGCTTTCTCATTCTTGCACCACAGCGCCGCGATAAATTCGCCGTAGATCCGATANNCCCGTCCCCGGATCGTCAACGTCCGGAATCCCCTGCTCCAGCGGAAACTCGTCCGCCACGCTGCCGCCCGAATCATACGTCCGTTCTTTGCTGCGATACCCGATCGGCCACGTCTTCTCGTTGTAGTCGCTCGTCGTCGCCGCCGTCGACCAGATGTGCCCGTCGCCCGAAACTTCTCCGCTGTCGTAGAAATTGTCCAGCACTCCAAACTGCATCGCCAGCTTGTGCTGGTTCGGAGTAATGTCCTTGCCATACATCGTCAGCGATGCATCGCCATCCCCCACCGGCAAATCCCCGAAGATCTGATCGTAAGTGCGATTCTCTTTCAGTATGTAAATCACATGCCGGATCGGATTACTCCCGCCCGCAAACGCGAACTTCCCCGGATCGGTGTTCAGAAGATTGTCCTCCACCACCTGCTGTGTGTAAGCGGGAAGATTCTTGTCAAGATCCGCCAGGCCGACCCGCTGGATTGAACCTCCAATCAGCGTCGGAATATAAGGATGCTCTTTTCTCTTGCGCTCCCCTTTCAGATTACCGGGCAAAGTGCCGAGCATATTGTTCGGCCCACTCCCTTCGCCCTTCGCCGTAGCAATCAGCAAGTCGTTCCCAACCAGGGCCAGCGCGCTCGGATACCACTCGGTTGGAATGAAACCGATAGGCTCTTCATCTATGGCTCCTATGTAATTTCCACCCGCGTGCAGTTTTGGCGGCTCCTTGACTTTGAACACGGCAACCGCGTCGAGCGAAGCACTCGCCGCAAAAAGATATTTGCCGTCAGGTGAAAGCGCAAGCGCCTGAAGAACGGCTCCTGGGTCCTTGAGATTGGTGTGATAAATCGTCCACGCCTGATCGACAATTCTCAGATCGACAGCCGCCACGTAGTCGGCGTTGGCCAGAGCCACGTAAAGCGTTTCTTCATCTGGACTCAGCACCATCGCGGTGGGATGCGGACCGGGAGCGATAGGGTCATCATGTTTCCACAAACCAATTCGATTGGATTTGGACACATCGCCCGTCACAAGATCCAGTTCCACAATCGCTGAGCTATTCCACAAGCTCACCCACGCTTTGGTTCCGGCTTTATTGGCGATCACCGTATACGGATATTCGGTAGGAATGGATGGGCTGAGATCGAATTTCTTGCGTCGCAGAAGGAAGGACTTCTCAATATTGCCCGAGGCGACATCGAGCAGCACCACGTTGTCCGAAAGATTATTCGCAATCAGCAGTCGATCGCCTTTCGTCCCCGGCAGCACCGCAAATCCCGCCGGATACGGCAGCGCCGTTCCCGCCGGAGTCGTGCGCAACCCAAACGCAACTTCCTTCCCTTCCGCCAGCTTCTGCGGCGCAATCTTGATGAAGCGTTCAGGAGTCACTTGCCCGCCGGCAAATTTGTACACCGCGATTCCGTTGCCGGTACTCTTCGGCTTCTCGCCCGTGGGATCGGTAATCGAGCCCATCGACGCATAAAGATGCTTGCCGTCGCTCGAAAACGCCAGCCCAATAAAATAACTCTGCCGCGTGGAGTAGTCGTCGCTCAGCCGGTCGTCAGGAAAATCGCGCAGCTGATTATTGCTCAGATCAAGAATGCCGATCGATTGCCGCGCGCCCGATTCCTGCGTTCCGTAGCCCTGATTGAGCAGCGCCGCATACCGCCCATCCGGACTGACCGCAATGGTCGCCGGAAAGCTGTTCGT
>PMSZ01000300.1 GCA_003168235.1 Acidobacteriaceae bacterium | reverse complement strand
TTTCGGTGAGCTTCTCCGACGGCGGCGCTGGAGGCAGCTTTTCGGAGAATCCAGTCCTGACCAGTGCGAAGGGAATCGCCGCCGTGCACTACACAACGCCTTTGACGGCGGGAACTGTGACCGTAACGGCGTCTTCGTCGGGACTTCCTTCGGCTTTGTTCACGATCAACGTTAATTGAGTGCGGTTAACTGAGTGCGGAAGATATATTCCGGGGCCGCCTTTGGAGTTGCGAGGAAAATCTCGGCTCAAGATCCCGGCAGGCGAAAGTTACCTACGATTGGTTTTACTCCCGCCAGTCTGCCGTTGCGAATCCGCATCGGATTAAAATCAGGTACTTAGGAATGCAGTACCAAGCGATCGGGGGGGTCCGAATGCGCGGGCGGGCAGTTTCCCTTCCCTTGTCGGGGATGAATGTCGCAACTTTTTTCAGCTTGATCGGGGCGGAGCGGCTGGTCCGCACAGTTGGCCAGATCAGGTATTTTTTTCAATGACTTACAATCATAATTGCAGAGCGATACGGAAGAAGAATTGCTTGTTCATCCCGTTACCCTAATTTGCAAGAACTGGTATAAAACTTAAAGAGAGTTTTGCCCATCGGACCATCCCTCGCAACCCCAGCGGGTCCAGACTGGAAAGGACCTTTTGCATGAAATCCAGCGATAATAAAATCGGCGAAAAAATTAAAGTGACCATCGGGAGGATTAAGGACTTGACCGCATCGACCAGCCATCTGATTACCCCACATGGGGGAGACCTTGTTCAGCTGAAAGTGCCGGCCGCGCGCGCCGCGGAGTTAAAAGCGCAATCGAAGGACTGGCCGTCATGGGACCTGACCGCCCGCCAGCTTTGCGATCTGGAACTGCTGATGAGTGGAGGGTTTTCTCCGCTGACCGGGTTCATGAACCGCGCCGACTACGAAGGCGTTTGCCACAACATGCGCCTCGCCAACGGCACCCTGTGGCCGATGCCGATCACGCTCGACGTGAGCGAAGAGTTCGCCAAGAAGCTGACGCCGGGCTCGAGCAAGATCGCGTTGCGCGACGGTGAAGGCGTGATGCTGGCCGTTCTCCACGTGCAAGACGTTTGGCAACCGGACCGCAAAGCCGAAGCTCAGTCCGTTTTTGGTTCTACCAGCGCCGCGCATCCTGGCGCAGACTACGCCATCAACAAATCGAATCCGTGGTATGTCGGCGGAAAAGTGGAAGAACTACAGCCCCACGCACACTATGATTTCCGCTCGCTGCGCCTGACCCCGGCCGAACTGCGCGCCGAATTCGAACGCATGGGGTGGACGAAAGTCGTCGCATTCCAGACGCGCAATCCTATGCATCGCGCCCACGTCGAGCTCACCATGCGTGCGGCCAAGCAGGTGGAAGCGAATCTCCTGATCCATCCCTCGGTCGGCATGACCAAACCCGGCGACGTGGATTATTTCGTCCGCACCCGTTGCTATCAGTTGCTGCTGGCGAAGTATCCGCATGGCACGGTGAAGTTGTCGATGCTGCCGCTGGCCATGCGCATGGGCGGACCGCGCGAAGCGATCTGGCACGGCCTGATCCGCAAGAACCACGGCTGCACTCACTTCATCGTCGGCCGCGATCATGCTGGTCCGGGAAAAGACACGGACGGCAAGCCGTTCTACGGTCCGTACGATGCGCAGGAACTCTTCAAGAAACACGAAGCGGAAATGGGCGTCACGATGGTCCCCTTCCAGATGATGGTGTATCTGGAGAACGAAGACCGTTACGTTCCCTCGGACGAAATACCGAAGGGCGCGAAAGTGCTCGACGTCTCCGGCACGGAACTGCGCCAGCGCCTGAACGAGGGTCGCGATATTCCGGCGTGGTTTACCTATCCGGAAGTGGTGCAGGAATTACGCCGCAGCTATCCGCCACGCCACAAGCAGGGGGTGACGATTTTCTTCACCGGGCTTTCCGGATCGGGAAAGTCGACCATCGCCAACGCTCTGATCACGAAGTTTCTGGAGATGGGGGGACGTCCGGTGACGCTGCTGGATGGCGACCTGGTACGCAAGAATCTCTCGAGCGAACTCGGTTTCTCGAAGGAACATCGCGACATCAACATTCGCCGCATCGGCTACGTTGCCTCGGAAATTACGAAGAACGGCGGCATCGCGGTTTGCGCGCCGATCGCTCCTTATGAGGCGACGCGCAAGGCAGTGCGGGGGATGATTGAACCGTTTGGCGGATTCATTCTGGTGCATGCAGCTACTTCCATCGAAATCTGCGAACAGCGCGACCGCAAGGGACTGTATGCCAAGGCGCGCGCCGGCATCGTCAAGGAATTCACCGGCATCTCAGACCCCTACGAAGCGCCTACCGATGCCGAAGTGGTGATCGACACAGCCAAACTCACCGCGGAGGAGGCGGCGCAGACCATTATTCTGCACCTCGAGCGGGAGGGCTTCGTTGGCGCCAACGGCAACGGCTAGATGTCAATAAAGTCCATCATAGCAATGGACTTTATGGCATAATAGTCGTCGGACCAACGGTTCCGGTTTCGATTCTCATTTCCTTAACTTGAGTTTGTTTTACTGAGGACCGGAAACCGCCAAGGAATCGAAAGACGGCATGGAATTCTTGCTGCTAAAGGTGCTGATCGGCTTCACGGTTGGAACGCTGATCGGGTTAACGGGAGTGGGCGGCGGCGTGTTGCTGCTGCCCATGCTCATCTTTGGCCTTCATGTACCTCCAATTATTGCAGTAGGTTCCGATGCACTGTTCAACTTCTTCACCAAGATCCCAGCCAGCATCATGCACCTGCTCAAAGGCACGGTGCGGAGAAAAGTCGTCCTGGCGATGGCGGTCGGGAGCATTCCCGGATCCTACCTCGGCGTGACCTTTCTGGTGCACTTGCGCCACGTCTACGGCAACGGCGTCAACGATTTCATCAAGTCCGCCGTCGGATTGCTCCTGGTCCTGATTCCCACGCTCCTGCTGTTTCAGGGACGGATTGAAGAGCATCTCGCCGGACGCCAGCCGACCATGAAGTCTTTTGCGTTCATGTCCGTGATTGGACTGGTCGGCGGTTTTCTGGTCGGCATCACTTCGGTCGGGTCGGGCAGCATCATTATGATGTTGCTGCTTTTGTTTTATTCGTTCGCGCCGAAAATCATGGTCGGCACCGACATTGCCCACGCAGTGATTTTGACCGGCGTCACCAGCCTGTTGCACTGGCGTGCGGGCAATGTCGATCCGCATCTGGTCATGTCCCTGTTGATCGGGTCGATTCCCGGCGGAATGCTGGGTTCGTACTTGAGTGCCCGCGTCCCCACTCTCTGGCTGCGAAGAATTCTGTGCACCCTCTTGCTGGCTACGGGAGCGCGAATGTTGTGGGCGTGAAACTTCAGGTGTCAGGTCTCAGGTGTCAGGTCTCAGGCGTCGTGGCGCCGGCCACGGCTTGCTGACACTGAGACCTGATTCCTAAGACCTAAGACCTGACACCTGAGACCTAACTTATCCACGGCGCGCAATTTGACGTCATCCTCACCTTCATCCGCAGAAACCCTGGAACGCATTCACGCCGCCCTGGAGGCGGCCCGCGAAGTCCTCAACCGCTTCACGCCGGGCGCCATCGAGGCCCAATATAAAGTCGGCACCGATCCGGTCACGGAGGCCGATCACGCGGTCGACGCGGTGTTGAAGAAGAACCTGCTGCGCGCAGGCGAGGGCTGGCTCTCAGAAGAGACCGTCGACGATTTCACCCGTCTCGACAAGCGGCGCGTGTGGGTCGTCGATCCACTCGATGGCACGCGCGAATTCGTGCAGGGCATTCCTGAGTTCTGCGTCTCTATCGCCATGGTTGAAAATGGCATTCCCGTGGCTGGCGGAATCTGCAATCCGGCAACCGACGAACTCATCCTCGGTTCGCGCGACACGGGCGTTACCTATAACGGCAAGCCCGCACAGCCTAGCCAGCGCAAAGACCTGCATGGCGCGCTCGTACTCGCCAGCCGCAGCGAAGTAAAACGCGGCGAATGGAAGCAGTTTGAGTCCGCTGAATTCAACATTCGTCCGATGGGCTCGGTTGCCTATAAGCTTGGGCTTGTGGCTGCGGGCCGCGCCGATCTCACTTTCACGCTGGTGCCGAAAAATGAGTGGGACGTGGCCGCAGGAGCTGCGCTGGTCGAAAGCGCCGGAGGCTGGACGCTGAAGCTCGATCAGTCGCCGCTGCGCTGCAATCAGAAAGATCCTCTGATCTCCGGCCTTCTGGCGGGCGGTCCGTTCCTCCGCGAGGCGTTACTCGCGATGCTCGATCAACACGCGCAGACCGCCGGCGCCGACAAGCAAGTGTAACGGCCGCAGTTCACTGACTCCTGCTGGAGCATTTGCTGTAGTCTTTTCCATAATGGCTGGTTCGCGCATCACGTTCCTGATGTATCACGAACTCGAGTTGGCGGGCCGCAAGCTCTGCCAGTCCGAACCCGGCTACGTACGTTACATCCTGCCGATCGAGAAATTTCGCCGCCAGATGGAGTGGATCAAGCAGTCCGGCTTTCGCGGGCTGAGTGTAGGCGAGGCGCTTCGCTTTCCCTCAGAAAGCCATCCCCCAGAACGTCATCCTGCAGCACGCCATTCCGCAGAACGCCATTCCGCAGAACCAGGCATCTGCATTACCTTCGACGACGGCTGCGAAACGGACTTGATCGCCGCCGCTCCCGTGCTCCGTGAATTTGGCTTTCACGCCACCTTTTATCTCACGGCAGGATTTCTGGGAACGGCCGGCTACTTGAGCGATGAGCAGGTGCGCGAGCTCGACGCGCAGGGATTTGAAATCGGCTGCCACTCGATGACGCACGCCTATCTTTCGGACTTGGCCGAGATCGAATTGAAGCGCGAAATTGCAGGCGCAAAAACCCGCATCGAGCAGATCATCGGCCACGCGATCGACCACTTCTCCTGTCCCGGAGGGCGCTACGATCAGCGCACACTGGCAATGGCGCGCAACGCGGGATTCAAGACGGTCGCCAATAGCGAGTTCCACGCCAACGATTCGTCGACCGGTCATTATGAACTCGGCCGCATCGCCATGCTGCGCGATCTCTCGATCTCTGAGTTCAGTGCAATCTGCCACGGGCGCGGCTTGTGGAAAAAGCGCGTTCAGCTTCAGACTCGCCGCAGCGCGCAACGACTGCTCGGGAACCGAAACTACGACCGGCTCCGTGCACTTCTATTGAGGGAACCGAGCGAGTAACGGTGACGATGGTTATGGTGACTCCGCAGATTCTCCATCTACTCCCCGCAACCGCTTGCGAATAAACACAGAGCAGAATCCTCCACACTAGGCTTCCAGCGCCAGTTCTCAGCGATTACTCGAAAGTGCAACCGGGCGGACAGTGCCGGATGCGAAACCGTACATGCCGATTCCACGTGCACTAATGCGTTCTCGCTGGAACTTCTGGCATCTGGGAACCCACGCCCTGTCTCGGTAGATTCAGGCTGTGGACTCGCTCGGCTGGTCCCCCACTTTCTAAGGTCGAGGTTTCGCAATGATGTCATACGCAGTACGCAGTTCTTGTGATCATGAAAAGTTTTCGCAGCGGTACGCAGTACTCTGCGGCTCTCTGATACTTCTGGTGGCGGTCACGCTGATCACCACTTCATGCGGTACGATCGCGCAGGCTTCCGGCAGTGGCGGAAACGGAAACCTGGTGCTTTCTCCGACACTTCCCGGTGGCCCGGTCGATCAGCCTTACAACGCCGTGCTGTCGGTAAGTGGCGGCAACTCGCCGTATCAGTTCGCAGTGACATCGGGCACGCTGCCGCCGGGCCTCAGCTTGAACTCGAGAACCGGATCGGTGGCGGGTCAGCCTACTACGGCAGGCAACTACTCGTTTGTAGTTTTGGCAACGGATGTCCCGCAATCGGGCCGTGGCCTGCAGTCGTATGTGGTCGCAATCGCCGGTGGTGGTGGCGGCGGCGGCGGTGGCGGCGGGGGATCGATCAAGGTCACTGTCTCTCCCACTAGCGCCAGTTTGTCCTCCGGCGGCACGCAGCAGTTCACCGCCACGGTAACGGGAACCTCGGACACTGCGGTTACGTGGACGGCAACATTGGGTTCGGTCAGCAGCAGCGGTCTTTACACTGCGCCTACCGTGAAGTCGCAGAGCAGCGCGACGGTCACGGCAACGAGTCAGGCGGATTCCAGCGCGTCCGCGAGCGCCACGGTCACGATTGCACCGCAGCAGCAAGGACAAGCCCTGCAAATCACCACTTCGGGTCTGCCCCAGGGTCAGCAGGGAGAAGCCTACGAGGCGGCATTCTCGGCCTCAGGCGGGACCTCACCCTACAGCTGGAGCGTAACCTCTGGCAGCCTTCCGCAGGGAATCACAATGAGCGGCGGCGGGAACTTGACCGGAACGCCGACAGCGAACGGCACCTCCAGCTTTTCGGTGACCGTGACCGACGCGAAGAACGCCACGGCTACCGTCGGCTTCAGCCTTGTAGTTCAGGCGAGCAGCGGTTACGACGGTCCGGCGCAATTGCCGATAGCGACGGTTGCCACGGCGATGTCTCAAACGCCGGCGCAAGGGTCGGTGATCAGTGTCAATAGCGGCGGCAATCTGCAAACAGCTTTGGACAATGCAAAGTGCGGGGACGTCATCCAACTGCAGGCGGGGGCGACCTTCACGGGTATGTTCACGCTGCCGAACAATAATTGTAACGACAGCAACTGGATCATTATCCGCACCAGTTCTGCAGACAGCGATTTGCCAGCCGAAGGGTCGCGGGTTACGCCCTGCTACGCAGGCGTCGCTTCTCTGGTCGGTCGTCCAGCCTACCCCTGCAACGATCCGCAGAATGTGTTGGCGAAAGTGGAGATGGCGAACACAGGCAACGGTCCGTTCCAACTTGCCAATGGAGCAAGTTTCTATCGCTTCATCGGGCTGGAAATTACCCGCGCCAACGGCATCAGAGGCAATGCAACGCTAATCTCGCTCATGGGAACCGCCAACGAAATCATCCTGGATCGCTCGTGGCTGCATGGCAACCCGCAGGATGAAACCAGCGATGGCTTCGCCATGAGCGGCGGCACGTCGATTGCGGTCATCGATTCCTATTTCAATGATTTCCACTGCATCTCCGACGTAGGAAGCTGTACCGACGCTCACTCGGTGAGTGGCGGCATCAGCGATACGCAGGACGGTCCTTACTTGATTCAGGACAACTTCCTCGAAGCCTCGGGGGAGGGGATCATTTTCGGCGGCGGACCTGCAACCAAAACGCCGACCGACATTACGATTCTTTCCAACCACTTCTGGAAGCCCTGGCAAC
>PMSZ01000138.1 GCA_003168235.1 Acidobacteriaceae bacterium | reverse complement strand
CATAAGCGGGGTCGTGCGCCAGCTCGATGGTCTCACGGTCGACGAGCGGCGCCGCTTCCAGCTTGTAGAAGCCATCCGCTTCCAGCAGGCCGCGCAGCAGCGCGTATTTTTCCATGGGAAACTTGTGGCCCGGCGGCAATGGAATCGGGTAATGGTCGCAGTAAAAGAGCCTTGTCAGCATATGAAAACGACAAGCCTGGAGGCCTGTCCCACTATTCGCCCATTTCGCCGCGGATCGCTTCGGCCATGCTCAAGCTGAAGCTTTCCACCTGTTCCAGGTCCGGGCCTTCTACCATTACTCGCGCCAGTGGCTCGGTGCCTGAGAACCGCACCAGCACGCGGCCCGTTCCGGCAAGCGCGTCTTCCACGCGCCGGATCTCCTGCGCGATAGCCGGCATCTCCTGCAGGCCTTTCTTGTCGCGCACGCGCACGTTCACGAGGCGCTGCGGATAAATGAAAAGGTCCGCGGTGAGTTCGTCAAGCCCCACCCCTGCGAGGCGCGCAATTTCAAAGAGGCGCAAGGCGGTCAGCAGGCCATCGCCGGTGGTGGAGTATTCGCGGAAGATCACGTGGCCGGATTGCTCGCCGCCCAGCGCCGCGTCCAGGCGCACCATCTCCTCCAATACGTATTTATCGCCCACGGGCGTGCGCACCATGCGGATGCCGCCGGCCGCGAGCGCCTTTTCAAGACCCAGGTTCGACATTACCGTCGAGACCACCGTATCGGAACACAGCCGGCCCTGGGCCATCATCGAACGCGCCGTGACCAGTAGCACGGCATCGCCATCCACAATCTTGCCCGCCTTGGAAACGAAGATGGCGCGGTCGGCATCGCCATCGAAAGTGACCCCGACATCGAAACGCTCCTCCTGCTTGCCGGAAGCAACACTCTCCGCCACGAAATGCGCGACGGTTTCCGGGTGCAGCGCGCCGCAATTGTCGTTGATGTTCTGTCCGTCGGGCGCGGAATGCAGGAAAGTCGTGCTGACCCTGACTGCGCGAAACAGGGCTGGAGCTTCCGCCGCGGCCGCTCCATTGGCGGTATCGACCACCACGCGCAAACGGCTTAAGTCCGCGGAGACGCTCCCGGCCAGCCAGCGCACGTAAGCTTGCCGCAGACTCTCGTCGCCGGGAAGGCTCGATGCCTCGCTCGTAGAACCGGATGTGGAATCCGCGGCCGGGGCCGCTGACGAATCCTGCAGCAGCGCGAAAATTTCTTTTTCAATCGCCAGTTCGCGCGCGTCGGGCAATTTGTAGCCATCGCGGGAAAAAATCTTGATTCCGTTGTCAGTCCAGGGATTGTGTGAGGCCGAAATCACGACTCCGGCATCGAAGCCCTGCGAGCGAGCGAGGAACGCAACTCCCGGCGTGGTGATCACGCCGGCGCTGCGGGTTGCCACTCCCACGGACGCGAGCCCTTGAAGGAACCGGTCCGCGATCCAGCGGCTGGAAATCCGCGTGTCCTGCCCAATCAATACGCGCGGCTTCGCATTCACGCGCACGAGATCGTGTCCTAGGGCGCGGCCAATCCAATAGACGCTGTCAGGAGTGAGCGGGAATTCGCCCGCGACGCCGCGAATTCCATCGGTACCGAAAAGTTGTCTGGTTTGCGTCATGCGAAAGGCTGGAAGAAAACATTCCTATTTCTCGTCGTCTCCCGAACTTTCCATGATAACCGTCACGCGAATCGAAGTGGGGTGTGCAACCTGGATCAGAGGATCGGTAACGTAGGCGTGGGTCATGAATGCAGCCCGCGTTATAACTCCGGTGGCATCCACGGGATCGGTGATGGCCGACTCCACGGCGTCAACCCGGTGGCGAGGCCCGGTTACGGTCACCGTTGGCGGATCGGCGAGCACCTGCGCCACGCGCAGGTTGCCGGCGAAAGTTCCAATCACGCGCGGATGAACTTCGATCTTGCGGGTCACGCGCTCATCGAAGGAAAGTTGAAATTGATCGGGTATGATCTGTACCACTTCAAGGTCTTGCGGCACGTGCACGCGGTCAGTCAAATCGAAAGTTCTTTGCCCGGGGCGCACGGTGGACAGATCGACTTGCGCATGAACATCCGCAATATCCAGGCGATGAATCAGCCGCTCCGGACCGCGCACTCGAACCCGCACTGCGGTGGAGTCGGCCGAATCGATCTCCATATTGTCGGGAATTTTCTGGAACTCGATGGGAACGTTGATCTCTACTTCGGCGATGGGATCGCGGGCTACGGCCAGCCACAGTCCGACAGCGAGCAGCAGAGAAACCAGTTTGAGCAGGAAGTTGTGAACGAAAATGCGTTCGAAAAGGCTGCCCTGCCCGAAGCCAGACATCGTCAGTCTTCCTTTCCCGAGCGCATGCCGGCGTCTGGCCTGCGGGAGAGTTGCGAACTGGGCGGCTCCTCCTGGACGAAATCGTCCACGGTATTCGGCAGAGTGGGCGCGGGAGCGTAACGGCTAAGCAGATTGCTTAAGCGTTCGCGCAGCCGCTCCACGGTCAAATCGCGTTCAATGGTGCCCGCGACCGCCAGGCTGATGGTCCCTGTTTCTTCAGAAACGATGACCGCGACCGCGTCGGTTTCTTCGGTGATGCCGATGGCGGCGCGATGGCGCGTTCCGAGCTGGATTGAAAGCACGGGATTCATCGACAGCGGCAGAAAGCAAGCGGCGGCGGCGACACGATCACGCTGCACGATTACGGCTCCATCGTGTAACGGAGCGCTCGGACGAAAAATGGTGGCCAGCAGGTCATACGACAGGCGAGCGTCGAGCGCCACGCCACTTTCGATGTAGGTGCGCAGTCCGATCTCGCGCTCGATTACGATCAGCGCTCCGGTCTGATTTTGGGAGAAAAGATTCGCTGCCAGAACAATGTCGTCGTAAACGTCGGCGGCCGAATTCGAGGAGCGCATGAGCGAAATACGGCTGCCAAGATTAGCCAGAGCGTGGCGGATCTCCGATTGGAAAACCACGATCAGCGCGAACACAACATAGGGCAGAAGCGTGCTGAGCAGCCAGTTCAGAGTGCGCAATTCGCCCAGCCGCGCAAAATAAAAGGCCAGTCCCAGGGCGGCTACGGCGACCAGCATCGGCGCCGCCCGCGTTCCGCGCACCAGCACCAGGAACTGGTAAATCAGAAACGCGACCAGCAGGATATCGATGACCGAAATGACCGAGATGTGTGGCCACGCCAGCGACGTCACTCTGCCCTCACGCCGAAAGTTCTATTTGAAACTCATTCTAATGCAGTGCGGCCTAATGCAGCGCAGCTATCGCGAGCCGCCAGATTCGGTTTCGCCGGGCTCGGTCGCGGTCACGCGGGCACGAACTCGTCCGCGAGCGAGGCGGGCAGAAATGGCTTCGCCGGTTTTCAATTGCTCCGCGTCTTTTACCAGTTGGTTGTTCGCGTCGAATACCAAAGCGTATCCGCGATTGAGAATCGCAACCGGCGAAAGCGCCTGCAGCCTGGCGTTTTGCCGATCGATCGTGGTGCGGCCGGCCAGCAGCCGTGCGCGCGTAGCGGCGGCGAGGTTCGCGGTCTGGGCATCGAGTTGCTGCCGCACAGAAGCCAGACGCCGCCGCGCGTCGTAGTGGCGTACGGCGGCAGACACGCTCTCACAGCGGCGATGGCAGCGCTGTAAAAGTTGCCGCTGCGCTTTTTCCAGGCGAAAGCGCTGCTCATCCAGTTTCTGCTGGCGCCGGTGGATGCCATCCATCATGCGCGCGAATGCTCCGTGCTGCGCATGCTCGTTCAAATCCTGATGCGCCATGAGCAGCCGGTAGCGGACGGCGCGTTCCAGCCTGCGATACAACTCTTCCGCCTGCGCTTCAATCTCCTGCC
>PMSZ01000526.1 GCA_003168235.1 Acidobacteriaceae bacterium | reverse complement strand
CGCCTTGCGAATCCGATGCAGCATGAACCATGCCGACTTTTGCGTGATGCCGAGATCGCGGGCCAGTTCGCAACTGCTGATCCCGTTCTTGCAATTCCCAAGGAGCCACATCGCACACAGCCACTTGTCGAGGCCCAGCGGCGAATCCTCGAAGATCGTTCCCAGCTTTACGGAGAACTGTTTGTAGCATTCCTTGCATTTCCAGCGGCGCTGCGTCTTGAGGTAGTAATGCTCTTTGTGGCAGCGAGCGGGACAAACCGGGCCATCCGGCCAGCGCATCCGAGCTACAGCATCAATGCAGATTTGCTCATCGCTGAAGTACCGAATGACCTCTTGCAGAGTCTTTGCTTTCGCGGTGTCCATGACCAAACCATAGCAGGATTCGCTTGGTTAGTCAAGGATATAGTAGCCCTAATTAGTGCCGTTGTGACGCCCAACACCTCGAATGGCGACTTCATTGACCACGTGGTAGATCAGCCGTTCTTTACATGGGCAGATAGATCCAACCTTGTGTACGTGATTGCTGGTTTCGTGCTCGGCGGAGTGAGTTTTCGTTTCTTTCGATCGAAATCCGCGGCTTGGGTTTGGGTACTGCCTTCTGTGGTTCTCGTTTGGAATATTTTTACTTGGAAGAACGGTGGTTACCTTCCCTACTGGCCAGATGTCTGGAACAATTATTTCAGCTCAGGGGCCGGGCTGTACCAGTTGCTCGTGACTGTCCCGTTTTACACCTCCGTAGCTTACAGCCTCGGCTGGCTGGCAGTGCGACTTTCAAGAAGAAGAGCAGGTTGAATCCTTGACCGAACGTAAGCAAAGAACGAATGCGACTGTCGAATCTACCCCTCCGCTGACAAAGAAAAATACTTTTCTACCCGCAGCGGCTGACTTTATTTGATTTACTAAAGAGTATTGGTTCAGCAGGGCGCCAACTACTCAGATCACATCCACGTACATCGATACAAAAAGATCGCAATACAAGGCCGTTCTCCGTGATTTGACAGCGGCGTAGCCGACGATGAATCTTGGCCAGCTGTCGCGACGGTAAATGGCTGCGGCAACCAAAATTGGCGATCGCTACTTTTTGAAGTAGGTCCAGGCAGCAAGCGCGAGCAGCAGAATCGCAATGACCCAGAGCGACGAATCGTTTATTCCTGTTTTCTTGGCCATGAGGCAATTTTAAGGCAAGACCGACGGCGCACGCGAAAAAGATGACGCAGGAATTTTGATCGTCAACAAAGCGAGTGGCCCGCCTCCGTGACACGGAATTCTCAGATCACTTTCTTCAGATCAATTGATGCCAATTCAGATTGGCTCCATGGACGTTTTGGGCAGGGTGGCTCAATATCACACTGCTTGATTGAGGAACGAAACCGGGTCCGCAGGAAGTTCGTAGTAGTGATCGGCTGGGGTTTGTGGCTCTTAGATGGAAGACGAAGACATTATTGAGGAAGAGTTTCCTCAGAACAGGAGTTGGTTATGTCATTTTTCGGAGAGTTGATGATCGGCGGATGGACAACGGCATTGGCTATGTTTGGCTTCCTCGCCCTTAACGAATCCGGCAACCTGGTGAGGGCTCGCAGAAGGATCGCGGGGTGGCTGGAATCGGCGGCGGCGGTTGTGCACGCCTCGGAAGAAAGCCTACAACAGGACCGCGGGGTCGCGGCCCGCTAAAGAGCGGTACGCGGCTATTCCGGAAAATTAGTAACGGCATTGCTGCCGCTGAGCGGCGCGGAGGACTTTTTGGTGGTTTCGCGCCGAGTGGCGCAAGGGGCTGCGCGAACTTGACCCACATCGAGTCGCGCGCCCCAGATTTTCGCAAGGCCCATTTAATCCCACCTTTCCCGTTCCCCAATGAATTTCAGGTTTATTGCAAGGTCGTGGATTGCGGCGGGCCTTCGCGGGCGCTGATGTTGTAGCGCTTTAGTTTGCGATAGAGGGTGGCGCGGCTGATGCCGAGCATTTTGCCGGCCACGGCTTTATCTCCGTTGACCTGAGAGAAGACGCGCTCGATGGTGGCGCGTTCGATGTCTTCGAGGTCAGTGGGCGAGAGATCAGTGGCCGAGAGATCGGCGGGGCGATCGCCGGCGCGAAGCTCGCGGGAATCGGCACTGGCAGAGATGCCGGAAGGGATGAAAGTTGCCGACGGGTCGGCGTGGGCGATGGACGGGGGAAGATCGTTGGCTTCGATGACGCTCTGGTCGCCGAGGGCGACGGCGCGCTCCAGACAATTTTCGAGTTCGCGGACGTTGCCCGGCCAGTCGTAGGCGAGCAGACATTTCATGGCGTTGCCGGAAACCGTGACGCTGCGTCCGGGGGCGAGGCGATCGAGAAAAAATGCCGCGAGAATGGGAATGTCGGAGCGGCGTTCGCGCAGCGGAGGCAAGGAAATGGTGACGACGTTCAAGCGGAAAAATAGATCTTTGCGGAAGGTTCCTTTCTTGTATTCGGCGTCGAGGTCGCGATTGGTGGCGGCCATGATGCGGACGTCGACCTTCACTTTCTGATTGCTGCCCACGGGACGAACTTCCTTTTCCTGGAGAAAGCGGAGGATTTTGGCTTGCATCTCGAGGGGAAGCTCGCCGACTTCGTCGAGAAAAATTGTGCCGGTATCGGCGGATTGCAATAGTCCCTGCTTGGAACGCAGGGCGCCGGTGAAAGCTCCTTTTTCGTAGCCGAAGAGTTCGCTTTCGATCAGCGTAGGGACAAGCGATCCGCAATCGACGGCCACAAACGGGAGGTTGGCCATGGTGCCGCGGAAATGCAGGGCGCGGGCCACCAGTTCTTTGCCGGTTCCGCTTTCGCCGGAAATGAGGACTGGAGTGCGCGTGTCTTTGAGGCGCGAGATCAGGCGCAAGACATTTTGAATTCCGGTGGAATTGCCGATGATGCCGTGGACGGCGGTTTCGGTTTCGGAGCGCTCGCGGAGGTAGAGATTTTCCTCGACCAGACGCACCTTGTCGGCCATGCGGCGCAGAAACAGGCGCAGTTCGTCGAGTGGAGAGAAGGGCTTGGCAATGTAATCATAGGCGCCGAGCTTCATGGCCTGAACCGCGGTTTCGACCGAACCGTGTCCGGTCATGACGGCGACTTCGATACGCGGGTGGAGGCGCTTGGCCTGTTCCAGAAATTCGATGCCGGTCATGCGGGGCATGACCATGTCGGTGAGCACCATGTGCACGGGTTGTTCTTCGAGCAGCGCGAGGGCGGCGTCACCCTCAGCCTTGCCAGCAATGGCGGCGAGGTGGAATGGTTTGCGCGGGACCTGCTTAAAGTCAGCACTAGCGACGCCCTCAAGATCCTGAACGACGAATACCTGGAGATCAGGGATCGCTATCCCGGCGAGTTCGCGCTGATGGCCAACGCGCACGCGCTTGAAGAGGACTGTCGGCCCATTGTCGAGGAGATGATCCGCGAGGGCGGCGCCAAGGCGATTGCGGTGGCGTCCAGCTACGGCGACGGAGCGGATCGCGCCTTCCTCGACAGCCCCAAGGCGGAATGGCTGTGGGAGTTTGCGGAAGCGAATGACATCGTGGTGCACATCCATCCACCGATGCAGTCGATCGGGCATGAGTCGCTCATGCAATA
>PMSZ01000180.1 GCA_003168235.1 Acidobacteriaceae bacterium | reverse complement strand
TGGTTTTGCCGGCGCCGGTTCCTCCGGAAATGATCAGGTTGAGACGGCCCTTGACCATGGCGGAGAGCAGTTCCAGCATGGGCTCGGTGAGGGTCTTGTTGTCGAGCATGTTGCGGGCAGTGACGGGATCGCGGCCGAAGCGGCGGATAGAGAGACAGGCTCCGTCGAGCGCGAGCGGAGGAATGATGGCATTGACGCGGGAACCATCCTGCAGGCGGGCATCGACCATGGGCGAGGACTCGTCGACGCGGCGTCCAATGCGGGAGACGATGCGGTCGATGATCTGCATCAGGTGCTGATTGTCTTTGAACGACAGGCCGGTGATTTCCAGCTTGCCGCCGCGTTCGACGTAGACGCGGTCGAAGCGGTTCACGAGGATGTCGGAGATGGTGGGATCTTTGAGCAGCGGTTCGAGCGGGCCGAGGCCGAAGATTTCGTCGAGGATTTCGCGCGAGAGCTGCTCGCGCTCGGCGAAGCTGAGCGGAACGGCCTCGCTGTTTACCGAACTGCGAATGATGACAAGGACTTCATCGCGCGCGGAATCTCCGGTTGTGCGGCCCAGTTTTTCGAGGTCGAGGCGGTCGAGGATCTTGCGGTGCAGGTCGGCTTTGACCTGCTGGTACTCGCTCCGTTCGAAGGCTTGCAGATTGGCCATAGAGAATCAGGTCTTAGGTCTTAGGTCTCAGGTCTTAGCTCAAGGCTAAACGCTATTGGCTGCGATCTGCAAGTTACCAGTCACACAGTCTTGAATAACGACCAGGCGGTGCGTTTTACCTCCAGATCATCTTTGGTCAGGAGTGCGGCCAGGCCGGAGATGGAGCGGGCGATTTCGCTGTTGCCCTGCTGCATCAAGGGGACACCGCGATCGATGGCGGAGGAGACGGCGAAGTACTGATTGGGAATCCGCCAGAGGACGGGCGCTCCGATGGCGGCCTCGGTTTCGGCTTCATCGAAGCCCGCAACTTTTCGATAACGGTTGAGGACGAGGGCAAAACGGTCGCGCGAAGCGCTCTCGCCGAGATATTGGGCGACGCGGCCGGCGCTCCAGAGGGACGCGACGTCGGCGTGGCCGATGAGGAGGACTTTTTCCGAGAGGTTGCTGACCAGGCGCGTGGCGCTATCGAGACGCGAGGAGGCGTCGACGACGATGTAATGAAACTGACCGACCATGGTGTCAAACAGATGCGCGAAATCGGAAGCGGAAGGCTCGANNAGGAGCAGGGAAGAGTCGAGACGATGCAGATTGGCGATGGCGTCGGAAACGCTGAATGCGGCCTTGAGATTGAGATGCAGGGCGCAATGACCGAGCGGGGCGAGATCGACCAGCGCCGTGCTGGGATGGATCGAATGCAGGGCCAAGGCGAGATTGACGGCGACGGTGGTGGCTCCGCTGCCGCCTTTGGCGTTGGCGATGGTGAAGACCTTTCCGCGCGAGGTTTCGCGCCCGGGCCGGCGGCGAATGGCGGTGAGGCGGACGAAGGCTTCCAGCAGATCGGTGGTGGTAGTGGGGCGTTCGATGTATTCGCGCACTCCGGCGCGCATGGTGCTGACGATCAGCTGGGGCTGGGTCATGGGACCGACGGCGAAGACGGCTGACTCGGGGAGTTCCTGATGGAGCAATTCGATGGCCCGCAGCGCTGCGTTGATATCGTTGGCGGGGATGTCGACCAAGACGACATCAGGCGCAAAGGCGAGAGTTTTGCGGAGGACGGCATCGTTGGCAGCAAGGGGCAGCGTCGGGTCGCTGAAAACCGTACGAGCTACGCTGGTGCCGTCGACCAAGACCTGGAGCACAGCGCGCTGGTCACTGTCGGTGGAAAATACGGCTACGGACAATTCCGGCATCAGACTTTACTCCACTGCAGAAACGAAACCTAAGCCATGCGTGTTCACGCGCGACTATTTGCTGGCGTCGGCGGGCTTTTTGCCGTCGAACTTTTTCTTGTCCAGATTCGGCACCGGCATCGCCGGAACAGGGGGCGGCTGGACGCTGGGCGAAATCCGGTGCACGGTACACAACACCATTAATTCCGAGTTGCTCTTCTGGTCACTCTTGCTCTTGAAGAAATTTCCGATGATGGGGATATCGCCGAGCCAAGGAATCTTGTTGTCAACATTGGTGACCCGGTTATCGAGCAGGCCGGCGATGACGAAGCTCTGGCCATCCTGCAATTCGAATTCTGTGTCCGCTTTGCGCGTGCTGATGGCGGGGATGGTGGTTCCGGCGACGGTGACGGCATCAGCAAAATCGAGCGTGCTGACTTCGGGAGCGACGTGCAGGTGGATGCTTCCGTTTGGCTGAATGACCGGGGTGAACTTCAAGCGCACGCCAAACTCGCGAAACTGAATGGTGACGGTGGCGATGCCGCTGGCGTTCTGCTGCGCGACGGGAAAGGGGAATTCGCCTCCGGCAAGGAAACTCGCCTCTTTGCCGTTGACCGCGATCAGGTTGGGCTCGGCGAGAATCTGCAGGAGGTTTTGCGATTTGAGGGCCTCGATCACCGCGCCGAGATGTACCTGGGGGTTGAAGAAGAACATGTTGAGTACGTTCGATACCGTCGCCGTACTGGGGAAGGGGCTACTCGATCCCGTATCGGTGATGCTGCCGATGCCGGTGACTCCGCCGAACTGACCGGTGCCCAGGGCGCCGAGAGTGTTGCCGGATCCGGTGGAAAGGAAGTTGAAGCCGACCTGGGTCAAAGCGGTGCGGTCGACCTCCGCGAATTTGACTTCAAGAAGAACTTCTTCGGCGCCGACGGGGCCGAAGGTCAGCACGTTGACGACGTTCTTGGAATAGGCGGAAGCGAGCGCGCCGGCGTGCTTGGCAACCTCTTCGGTAGTGACGTGACCGGAAAGAACGATGGCGGAACGCGAAGGGGTTACGTTGATCTGCTCGGTGGGGAAAAGGCGATGAATTTCCTCGGAAGCGGCGGTGACATCGACATCGACGCGAAGATCGAAGCTGCGCGAGCGTTCTGCCTCGTCCCAGATGAGGAGGGAGACTTCACCCGGAGAGAGTCCGTTGACCAGGACCTGCGTCGGCGTGACGACAAGCGCATCGGCAACAGTGGGATCGGTGACCGAGACGCGCTTTAGTCTTTCAGTGGTGTTAATCAGCAGGGACTTTCCGACCATCACGCGCAATGGAGCTGCGCCGGGGGTTTCGGTCTGGGATGCGGCTGCATTCGGGGCCTGAGCGGCGGAAGCAGTGTCGGGATTTTGAGCGGGCGCGTCCTGGGAAGAAGTTGAGCCGACAGCGGGAGGGGCGGAGGTCGCAGTCGCGCCGAGAAGGACAATTCCGGCGATCAGGACCACCACGGTGAGGAGAAGCTTCATCGACGGTTCACTTGTTGTCTTTGTCTTCAAACTTGGTTTCATCCCGTTTGCTGCCGCGAATCATTTCCACCTGATAGGGCGCGGGCGGATGAGGCGGAGTCGATTTCACCGCCGCCTTTCGGATCTTGGGTTTGGAGTCGGCGGGAGCCGGTTTCTCGCCGGGATACAACGAACTCGCGCGGGTAGCACCGATGGTGGTTTGTTTTGTGTCCAGAGGATTGCGCAGGGAGAGTTGAATGCGACCCTCCTGAGAAACCAGGGCCAGCTTCTGCGCGTCGTCGGGCGAAACCGCGAAGGTAATCACAGAAGCAGTCTGGGCATCGGTGGAAGCGTTGCGCTCCAGGTTCTTGCCCACGGCGAGGACGTAGACATTTTCAAGGACGGTAGTGGTTTGATGATCGTTGCCGCCAGAATCGCCGGTGGCCATGACATCCACATGCGAGCCGGGTTGCACGAAGCCGGCCACTGAAACCACGTCATTGACACGAACGGAAACGGCGCGCATTCCTTGCGGGATCAGCGAGGGCAGGCCGGTTCCGGCGTTGGCCGCCGCCAGTTTGATGGGAAGAATAAATTCGCCCTTGGTGATCGGCCAAACTGCGCCGCGACCGACAACTTTGGACACCGCGGAATAGGCACCGGGAGGAACAGCCGATTGCGGGATGGTGACCACGCGGACGTCGTTTGCTGCCAGCTTGGTCCCGACGGCAACGTCATCGGCAGCGACGACGACCGGTACGTCATTCGCAGAGGTGTCGGCGCCCGCCTGGTTGCGCAGCTTGACGTAGACGGAATAGCTGACGAGCAGACCGATGGCCAGCGCCAAGCCTCCAATCATCAGCAGACGGCTTCGATTCATTCCTCTCCTGCCGGGAAACCATCCCGGACCGGTTCGTTGCCTAGATCTTCGTTGTTCTGATCTTCGTTACTC
>PMSZ01000299.1 GCA_003168235.1 Acidobacteriaceae bacterium | reverse complement strand
CGCTTGGCTGCTGCATGGACCCGCACGCCGCGTTTCTTCTGCTGCGCGGAATCAAGACACTGGCCGTTCGCGTCGAGCGCCAGAATCAAAGCGCGCTGCGGATCGCCGACTTTCTGAGCGCGCATCCCAAGGTGGCGCGCGTGCATTATCCGCTATTGAAAGGCCATCCCGACTACGCCATCGCGAAGCGGCAACTGGCTGGCGCGGGCGGTGTGCTGAGTTTTGAAGTCGACGGCAGCGGCACCGACGCTTGTCGCGTGGCCGAGGGGCTAAGTCTGTTTACGCTCGCGCCCAGCCTCGGCGGAGTCGATTCGCTGGTGACGATTCCAGTACTGACTTCGCACGCCATGATCGCTCCCGAACTGCGGAAAAAGATGGGCGTGACCGAGCAGTTGATCCGCCTCTCCGTCGGCGTGGAGCACGTCGACGATCTAATCGCCGACTTGGAGAAGAGCCTGGCGCTGCTTACCGCCGACCGCAAACAAGCGGTCGTGGCTGATTAACATCGCAGTCTTGCACGCCGCTGCTAGAAAATAAACTTCGCCCCCAGTTGCAGAATGCGCGCGTTGTGCGCTCCCAGCGCCTGAAACTGATTGGTCGAGCCCGGTCCCGTGTATGGCCCGGCGTATTCGTTGGTGCCCGAGCTCGTGATATTGGCACCGGCGCCAGCATCGCCGTAAATGGGAAGCCATTCCGTGTGGTTGAACACGTTGAACGCCTCGGCGCGGAATTCAAACGCCTTGCTCTCCGTCACCGCAAAGCGCTTGAAGAGCGCCATGTCGAAATTCGTTCGATGCGGATTGCGCAGCGAGTTTCTGCCCGAATCTCCAAACGTCAGCCCGCGCGGTTGCGTATAGGCATTGGGGTTGTAGAGGTAAGGCCCATAGGTGCTCCCGCCGCCGCTAACTTCCGTCGGCGGGATACCGGAGTTGGGATTGCCGATTTTGTCCGCGAACGACCCCGGCACCGGCGCTGCAGCGCTGCTGACGCCATTGCCGGCCCCAGCGTTATCGGTAGGCGCGACAGTGTTGACGATGCTAAATGGAGTTCCACTGGCATAGCTCGCAATGCCCGACCACTGCCATGAGCCAAGCAGCGTATGGCTGAGGCCATGGTTCTTGAAGAACGGCAAATCATAAACGTAGCCGACATTCAGTTGTTGCCGCACGTCGAAACTCGAACTGGCGCGATTGCCATTCGGGTTATAGCTATCGAGAAAGCCGGAGTCCAGGCGGTCCGAAGCGTTGTCGATGGAATGGCTGTAGGTATAGGCGACATCCAGCGTCAATCCACCCATGGTCCTGACAGCAGAAATCTCCAAGCCGTTGTAGTTCGACGACGCCGCGTTTTCCAGCAGCGTGATGTTGTCGATTCCGTAGTACGGCCGGAAGAAATTCACGATATTGCCGCAGGCCACGAACAGATTCACCGCCGCGCCCGAGGGCGGGCCGCCGCCCACTCCTGGAGTGTAAGGAATTGGCGTGCCGTAAGAAGTGACGGCGTTGGTCGGAACACCGTACTGATCCAGGGTCACGCCAGACTGCGCGCCACCGGGGCCCCAACTGCAATCCCAATTCGGATTTGTCTGCGCATACGGTCCGCCGTTGACCACTTGTCCTGCTGCGTAAGGGTTCTGCGAGAGCGGTAAGGAGTGAAGCTGGTTGATATCCCTCTGGCGCGTAAGGTGCGTGCCCTCGCTGCCCACATACGCGACCGTCAGCACTGTGTGCTGCGGCAGTTCATGCTGAATGTCAAGATGCCATTGCTGCACGTACGGCCACACCACCTGATTGGGAAGCGAAGTGAACGTAAACGGAGGCAGCGACCCCGCCGCACCAATGCCCTGATAACTCGGGATGTTGAGTTGACTGGCCACCTGCAACAGCGGCGAAGATTGGCCTTCGAGCGATTCGGTATTCGCCTCTTCGCCGTTGGTGTGCTCAAAGAAAATTCCGTAACCGCCGCGGATTGCAGTCTTGCCATCGCCCTTGGGATCGAAGGCAAAACCGATGCGCGGCGAGGGGTTGAACAAATGTCCCTTCGAGCAGCTGACGGGAACTCCCGGCGTGACTCCGCATTGCACCAGTCCATCGTAAGGATTGCCCACGCCCGGAACCAGATTCCCCGGAATGCCGGTGATACTGCCATCGATATCGATTTCAGGCGCGTCGGCCGCGCTGTAAACACCCGGTTCCCAGTTGAAGGCGTGGTGATACCGCTCGCGATACGTCCCCATCATGCTGACGCGCAGGCCGATATTCAAAGTCAGGCGCGGAGTGGCGCGCCAGTCATCCTGAATATAAGGCTCGAAAATTTTGTAGCGGTTATAAAACTTCAGCTGGCCGCTCGCTTGCGTGAAGGTTCCGATTTCGCCCATCAGCAGGTCGGCAAACGGATTTCCCGTGGTTACCGTCGAACTGGTGGTGAAGGCAAGCGATCCGTTCACCTGATTGGTGCTGAGCTCATTTTTCTGCGCAGCAACAAAATAGGCTCCGAATTGGAGGGTATGCTTGCCGAGCACCTTGGTCATGTTATCGCGATAAGTGTAAGTCGGATTCGAGTTATACGGACCCTCGGGATACAAACCATCCGGATCCATATAGAAGCCATTGCTGCCGTATTCGGTTCCGCCGTTCACGGAGATCGCGGGTAACTTGCCGCCATAACCGTTGGCGAACAGATAGCTCATGGCCAGCCCACCCGCGGGAAGTTGCCATGCGTCGGGATTCGGCGTGCCGGTGGAATGGAAAACGAGGTGGTCGGTGGTATAGCTCGCCACAAACTCGTTGAGCAGCGTCGGCGAAATCGTGCTGGTGATCCGCGCTAGCAGGCTGATCGCCGGTCCTTTGAAATCCGTTTGCACAGTCGGGAAAGAACTGCCCGTCCACAGCGTGGAAGATTGCACCTGGTCCCATGAATCGTGCACGTAGTGGAAGCTGACGCGATTGTGCTCGGTGAGATTGTGATCGATGCGGAACAGCTCTTCGCGCCACGTAGTTGGCTGGGTGGGAGAAGCGATGTACGTCGAGTTCGCGGGCTGATCGACCGTCCCCACGGGAATCAGCGCCAGCAAAGACGTTCCCGCCGCAGAAACCGGCACCTGGTTGCCCGGAAAATATTGACCGGCTAGCGGATTCGCGGCACCGTTGGGCAAAAATGCCGGTTCCACCGGACAATTCGCGAACGTGTCGTTGGGGTCCGGACACACATCGCTGAAGTTGCCGGTGCGCTCCTGGCTGTAAGGAACCGGCTGGTTGAATACTTGTCCCGCCTGGATTTCCCGCCGCCATTCCTCGGAGTAAAAGAAGAACGTCCGCTGCTTATTTTCGTTGTAAAGCCCCGGGATGTAGATCGGGCCGCCCAGCGTGCCGCCGAAATCATTTTTCTTGTAGGGCGGCACCGAACTCTCGAAGTAATTTCTGGCGTTGAAGTCATCATTGCGGACAAACTCATAGAGGTCGCCGTGGAACGAACTCGTGCCGGACTTGAGTTCCGTTTCCACCGTGCCCGACCCGTTGCGGCCGTATTGCGCGCCATAATTCGAGGTCAGCACCTTGAATTCCGCTATCGCGTCAATGCTGGGATAGACGTTCAGGCTGGCNNGTAATGCCGACAGTCGCCTCGTCGGCGCCCGTTTGATTGCTCACGCCGGGGACCAGAGTCACCAGCTGCGTAAAGTTGCGCCCGTTCAATTGCAGCTGCGAGATTTCCTGCCCTGTGACCGTACCCGAAAGTTCGGAGGATTGCGTTTCAACCTGCGCCACGGTGCTGCCTTCGACTGTCATCTCAATGCTGGCAGCTCCGACTTGCAAAGCCACGTCGACACGAGCCTTCTGGGCAACGCTCAGGACCACGCCTTTGGCTTCATATTTCTTGAAGCCGGCTGCAGTCACGGTAACGTTGTAGGCTGCGGGCACCGGCAAGGCGCCCACCGAGTATTCGCCACCGGAATTAGTTGTCGTCGTCCGGTTGATGCCGCGCTCGGTGTTCGTGACCGCGATCTGGGCATTCACCACACTCGCCCCTGCGGGATCGCGGACCGTTCCGTTGATGGAAGCAGTGTCCTGCGCGTGCACGAATGTCCCTGACAACAATGCCAATGCGGCTATCGCGATTCCGTACGGCAGACGATTTCTCATGTCCAGCTCCTTCGCCGATTCGACCCGCAGCCGTTGCCGGCGGATCCCAAAAAGCGGTGAAATGCCTCTATTAAAACGTATCAATACTGCGTCAGGTGTCTGACTCTGTCAAGAGAAAATACTTCATTTCTACTATTTACTTAACGCTGCGGGTGGAGTCGCGCACGATCAAATCGGGAACAATGCGGCGATGGATCGTGCGCACCGGCTTCTTCTCCAGCGTGGCGCTGATGGCCTCGAGCACAATCGTGGCCGCGGCCGTTCCCATCACTTCCATGGGCTGCCGAACCGTGGTCAGTGCAGGAGAATAAATAGCAGCGGGCGAAACGTCGTCAAAACCCACTACCGAACATTGCTCCGGAACGCGGACGCCGGCTTTGGCCAGCGCGCGTATCGCGCCGAAAGCCGTCATATCGTCAAATGCCATCAAGGCCGTGAAAGGCCGCCGGCGATGCAGCAACTCTTCAGTCAGCTTGTATCCTTGCTCGAAGCTTGAGAACGGGTCGCGCGACTCCGGCAGATCGACGATCAGCCGCGAGTCGAGCTCCAGGCCGCGTTCGCGTGCCAGGGTCCGCACACCACGCCAGCGCGGCTCAGTGTCCGACAATTCGCGCGGGCCCCGGATGAAGGCGATTTTGCGATGGCCGAGCGAATAAAGATGCTCGAAAGCGGCGCGGGCACCTAGGTTGTTGTCAACGATCACCGAGCTGATGTGATCGTTCTTCAATTCGCGTCCCACAATCGCGGTGGGAATGTTATTTTTTTCCAGATCGGCGAGCACGTTGATGTCAACGAACAGCCAGTTCGCCAGAACGACGAGTCCTTCGATGCGGCGGTCGAGCAGCATTTCAAGATAGCGCTCGAAGCGGCTGCGCTCGTTGTGCACATCGGTGAGAATCGGCAGAAACGACGACTGGTAGAGCGTATTCTCAATGCCGCGCAGCACCAGCGTGCAATAAGGGTCGGTCATGTCGAATACCATGACACCAACGGTGTGGCTGCGCCGTCCGCGCAGCGAGCGCGCGAACAAGTTGGGACGGTAGCCGAGATGCTGCGCCGCTTTTTGGATGCGCGCTTTGGTCGTGTCGGGAATGTAGCGCGCCAGCGGCGCGTTGTTCAGCACGATGGAAACCGTGGCGGAAGAAAATCCGCTGTCCTCGGCAACATCGCGGATCGTCACCGCAGCCGAACGCCGTTTCGAAGGCGGCTCAGCGGATGTCGCGCGGCGGGATTTCGTCTTCGAGCCAGGTGGCGTAGGCTTCGGGTTGGAAGATTCCATGATTGAAAGAGCTTAGTGACCGAGCACAGTGATGATTCAACAGACGCGAGACTCCTTGAACTCGGCCCTCTTGCTGGCGGAGACTACTGGACGATGAATCCAGTGTCAAGCCTCCGTGCGCTCGCTTTTGCGCTCCTATTATTCTGTTTTCCCGGCATCCTGAGCGCACAGAGCGCGCCTGCGGCAAAAGCGCCCTCTGGCGCGGCACAGGCAGAATCCGGCGCAACGCAGACTGCAGGCGACCCGCGAAAGTTGTTTGAAGCGGGAGAAGCCGCGCTCCACGCCGGCAAACTGGAGGAAGCTGAGCGCGATTTCCGGCAGGTGCTGGCGATCGATCCTGACGCGGCAGCGGCGTATGCAAACCTCGGCGTGATCGAGATGCGCCGCAAACACTGGCCGCAAGCTCTGGCCACCTTGCGCAAAGCCGAGAAGCTCGCGCCCGATGGCTCCGGACTGCGGGCGGGAATCCGGCTGAACATCGGCCTCGTCTATTACCGCCAGAGAAATTATCTCGAAGCAATCGCGCCCTTCGAATCGGTAGTACAGCAGGCGCCCGGATCATATCAGGCGCGATACCTGCTCGGTTTTTGCTATTTTTTCAACGGCCGCTGGGCCGACACGGTCACCACGCTCGAGCCGCTTTGGCAGCGGGTCGCGGCCACGGATCAGCTTAACTATCTATACGTGCTCGGCCGCGCCGCCGAACTTTCCACCAACACTGCGCTCGCCGACAAAGCCTACGCGCGCATGGCCGAGGTTGGGCAGGGCGCTCCCGAATTTCGCATGATCGTCGGCAAAGCGCATCTGAATCGCGGCGAGTACGACGACGCGCTGCGCGAGTTGCAAGCCGCTGCCCATGCCGATCCGAAGCTGCCGCTGGTGCACTATTACCTGGGCATGACCTACGTCCGCAAGCAGGACTACGAACACGCGCGCGCGGAGTTTCAGCAAGACCTCGCCGTCGAGCCCGACGCCGCCTACGTCTACGAGCAACTGGGAAAAATCGAGTCCACCCTGCAGGATCCAGCAGCAGCGGCGAAAGATTTTACCCGCGCAGTGAAGCTTGATCCGCAGTTGGTCGAATCGCGCATGGCATTGGCAAAGATTGCAGAACAGAAAAAGCAGTACCCCGCGGCCCTGGCTCAACTGGATGAAATCATCCGCCTCGACAAGAGCAACGCTAGCTCCCACTACCTGCGCGGACAAGTTCTGTTGCACATGGGGCGCGAAAAAGAAGGACGCGACGAGCTGGCCTTGGCGGCCAAAACGCTGAACCAGCAGCGGGCAGCGCGCCACCAGGAGCTTGAGGGGGAAACGGTGGCAAGTCCGGAATTAGAACGCGAGCCCCAGTAAGTTCAGTTTCCCGCCCATCGCTTCGCAACAGAACGGGCGAAAGAACGAGCGACAAGACGCCCCACCCCACTCGCTACGACGCTCCGTGCACGCACTCCATAATTTCCGCTTCGCTCAGCGTGTGGTCGCTCGACTTGGCGCATTTGTAGATGCGCTCGACGACTGCGTCGCTGGCCGCCAGCCCGCGATGCTCCAGCCAGAAAAGGACGTTCGATTTTCCGCTCATGGGTCCGATGTCAATAACTTGTTCCAGGCCGAAGTAGTGGGAGGGGACTCCGGAATACACGGCGTTCGCCAGTTCGATATCTTTTTTCTTATAAGCTTTGATGACAGCCGCGGCGTGCACCCCCGTGGCGGTGCGGAACGCGTCTTCGCCAACGACCGGATAATTCGCGGGAATCGGAACGCCGGTGGCGGCGGAAACCGCTTCGCAATATTGCTTGAGATGAGTCAGGTTTTGCCCGTCCCACGGCGCGATTCCCATCAGCTTCAAGTTGACCAGCATCTGATCCATTTGCGTGTTACCCACGCGCTCTCCAATTCCGAGCGCGGTGGCGTGCACACAATCAGCGCCTGCGATCAGAGCAGCCATAGAGTTGGCGATGGCCAATCCGCGATCACAGTGCCCGTGCCACTCGACTTGAATTTTTTCTCCCGACGGCTTGACCACCTCTTCCAGCACAAACTTCACCAGCGCAGCCGCACCGAGCGGCGTGGCATGTCCAACGGTGTCGCAGATCACGAGCGTCCGCGCACCGTTGCTGATTGCGGCCGAGTTCAACTGCTTCACCGTTTCCGGATCGCAACGCGTGGTGTCTTCGGTGACGTACATCACTCCAAGTCCGAGCGAAACCGCGTATCGGACAGCCTTTTCGGTGGTCTCCAGCAGAAAGTCGGAATTCCATCCTTCAGCGTAGCGGCGAATGGGGCTCGATCCGAGAAACGCGGCAACCGCGATCGAGAGTCCGGTTTTCTGCATGATTTCGGCGATGGGACGAATGTCGCTTTCCACCGTGCGCGCGGCGCAGTAAGCCGTGATCTTCATTTTCTGGGCGACGATTTCGCGCGCCAAAGCGGTCACGTGCTCCACAGCACGGGAGCCTGCTCCGGGAAGCCCGAGGTCAAGCGTGTTGATGCCGAGCGACTCCATGAAGTGCAGGATTTCGATTTTCTGTTCAATCGACGGATCGCGCACCGAGGGCGATTGCAGCCCGTCGCGCAGCGTCTCGTCCGTCAGCCGCACCGGTTTCGGCGGATGCAGGGACTTTGGATAGAGAGCGTTCCAATCGTAGATGAGGTCGCCAGTCTTCAAAGTGAAGTTCAAAGTGAAATGTCCAAAGTAAAGTTCGAAATGAGGCGTTCAAAGTTCAGGTCTCAAGTGAAAGGCCTTCGGTCTTAAAGGTCCCAGGTTTTCGATGTTGACCTTCCTGAGACCTGACACCTGACACCTGAGACCTAGTTCTTGTTCTCCTTTGGCAGGAATCCAAATCTCGAAAGCTGGCCGGGTCCGGCGACGTTCATGCCGCGTTCGTCTTCCGGACTCGGCAAGTAAAGTGTCTGGCAAAACTCGCAGCGGTAGACTTCTGCCTCCGCTCCCCAGGCTTTTTCAACGCAGCCGCATTCTTGTTCCAGCACGTCAGCGGCATAGAACCAGCGCTTTAAGTGTCCGCCGCAGAATTTCCCCTTTTCGTTTTTCTCATTGCAGGCGCGCTGTCCANNCAATAGTGATTAAGCAGACCCCCGCATTTTTCTTAATACGGGGTTGTTTTTTGCAGTAGCCGGAGTGCTCGAGGACAAGACGTTCCAGTTTTCTCGATCTTCACCAACGGTCAATTCCGCGGAGGCCGCCCCGCCGAATGGGTTATCTGGTGGGCCCAGCGCATGGCTTCATTGGATGTTTCGGCCACAAAAGACAGCGACAGGTTGAGCTGTTTGCCCAGACGTGTTACCCGTCCCCAATCTCCCACTTCTCGCGCCAGCATCAGGTCGTAAATGGGTGTAAGCGGCGTCTTGACGCCCGTCTTACCGCCCAGCAACTGCTCCTTGATGGCAGGGTCCAGGGGCAACTCCTCGATCAGCATTCCAATCGGTACTGAAAGGACTGCGTCCATGAGAGACAGCATGCCGAGCAAGAAAAGATCGGATTTACCATGCTCCACCTTGGGAGCGATCAGTTCGCAAAAACGGGCCCGCACCAATGCTGACAGAACCAGGTCGGAAGATTTTGTCTCGCCCATAACGATGGTCGTCGTCATCCGTATCCAGCGCACCGTCTCTCGCTCCCCCAGCAGATTCAGGCCATGCCGGATGGAATTAATCGGGGACGAGGACAATCCCAGAAGTGGAGAGTTGAAATAGCGAAGCAGGCGATAGCACAGCGAGGGTTCGTGCTTGATCAGGCCTTCAACTTCGGCAAAATCCACATCGGGCTTTGAGACCGCACCGAGCAGGCGGACGTAACTGGCTTGCTGCGCGGGAATCTGCCGCGCCCGTATGTTTTCCGGATGCTGGAAGAAATATCCCTGGAAGCAAGTGAAACCGTTCTTCTTTGCCTCCACAAAGGCCTCGCGGCTTTCCACCTTTTGCGCCACCATCCGGCAGTGCTTGCTGGCGTAGCGGCCCGCGAGTGCCCCGCGTTGTGCGGGCGAAATCGCGCGAATGTCGACCTTGATGAAATCGGCGAAATGAACCAGAGCTTCCCGTTTGTCGCCAGGAATAAAATTATCCAGGGCGACCGAATATCCATCTTTTTTCAGCCGCTCGCACGCCTGCATCACGTCGTCGTCCGCCAATACCCTCTCCTGGATTTCCACCACCACGTCACGCGGAGGCAAAAGAGCAAAGTATCCGGTCAATAACATTTCGCGCGTGGAGTTGACGAAGGCGGGATAGCCGTCACATAGGACATCGAGCCCCATCATATTCAGCGCATCGATCGTAGTAGAGGTGGCGCGCTCGGAATCCGACGTAAAGCGGTTTTCTCCCGGGCCTTCGCGAAAAAATAGCTCGTACCCGACCACCTTCTCGTCTGCGTCCAGAATCGCCTGCCGCGCAATGCAGGGAACGGCCTTTTCACTAATCGGTGCGTGAGCGGGAGTACTCATCCGTATTGATCCATCGGCAATTTCGGTCCCAGACTCCAGTCCGCCGCCGGCGCGGAAATGCGGATCCGCCCCTGCCGAGCAAGAATCTCTTTATAATCAGGTTTCCC
>PMSZ01000250.1 GCA_003168235.1 Acidobacteriaceae bacterium | reverse complement strand
CTGCGCGGCATGTTTGCCTTCGCCATCTGGAACCGCAACACGAAAACGCTTTTCATCGCGCGCGACCGGCTCGGCATCAAGCCGCTGTATTACAAATTGACGCCAGAGCGACTGCTGTTTGGGTCGGAAATCAAGGCCCTGCTGGCGCATGGCGGAATTCGTCCCGAGTTCAATCGGGCGGCGCTGCCCGAGTATCTGGCGTTTGGATATTTGTCGGGGGAGGAAAGTTTCTACAAGGGGATTCTGAAGCTGCCGCCGGGACACACGATGACGATTGGTCCGACGGGCAAGGCCGAGATTCGTCAATACTGGGATTTGGATGCATCGAAGCCGCACCAATCGCGCGATGAAAGTTACTACGTCCAAAGCTACCGCGAACTGCTTGAGGGCGCGGTCAGCAGCCACCTGATGAGCGATGTGCCGCTCGGCGTGTTCTTGAGCGGCGGCGTGGATTCAAGCGCGGTAGCGGCACTGATGACAAAGCTGCGGCGCGAACCGGTGGAGACTTTTTCCGTCGGCTACGCCGAGCAGGCGCAGAGCGAACTGCCTTTTGCACGTACGGTTTCAGACCACATCCATTCGCGTCACCATGAGGTGCTGGTCGGCGAGCAGGATTTCTTCGGCGCGCTGCCGCATTTGATCTGGCATGAGGACGAGCCCATCGTCTGGCCTTCGAGCATCTCGCTCTACTTTGTCGCCCGCCTCGCTCGCGAAAGAGTGACGGTTGTGCTCACCGGCGAGGGCGCGGACGAAACTCTCGCGGGCTACACGCGATACGCCTTCACCCTGAAGAATGCCGCGCTGGATCGTGTTTACCGCAGCATGGTCCCGGGTATTTTGCGGCGGGGATTGCGCAATACGGTGTCCAACTCTTCGCTGCTGGGTGCGACGCTGCGCCGCAAACTGGAACACACATTTCTCGGTAAAGATGGTGCTTCCTTCACATCTTTCTACTTCGATAATTTCTTTTCTGCTTTCAGCGCAGCGGAACAGAACGGGTTGCTGACCAGCGAGTTCGCGCGTGAAGCCGCGCCCAGCACCGCGTATCAGAATGTGCTCGGCTTCTGGAATCGCTCATCGGGCGAAATGTTGCAACGGCTGCTCTATACCGACATCAAGACCTATCTCGTCGAACTGCTCATGAAGCAGGACAACATGAGCATGGCGGCGTCGATTGAAAGCCGCGTGCCGTTTCTCGATCACGTGCTGGTGGAGTTTGCCACGCGAATTCCGCGGGAAGTACAAATTCAGGGATTGGCGGGAAAGCGGATCTTGAAAAAAGCCGTGGAAGACCTGCTTCCGCACTCGATTCTTTACCGTCCGAAACTTGGCTTTCCAACGCCGTGGAGCGTCTGGCTGGCCGGATCGCGACTGGAAATGATTCGCGCCATGCTGCTCGAATCGCGCAGCCTCGATCGCGGATACTTTCGCCGCGAAGCCATCGAGAAACTGTTCGACGAGCACCGGGCACGGCATCGCGACAACTATGACCGCATCTGGCGGTTGCTCAACCTTGAGCTGTGGCATCGCGTTTGCCTCGAAGGCGAATCGCATGACGAAGTCGGTGAGCCGGCGATGAAAATGGTCTCAACAACCTGATACTGCGCGGGCCAAAGTCTGGTGCTATCCTCGTTACCTTATGCGCAATCTCCGCTTGATATGCCTGTTTGTCGGCTTCTCTACGCTTTGTGCTTTCGCTCAACAACCGTTTCTCACCGCTAGTCAGTGGACCGCATTGCGCGACGAATCGAACGGCGCTGCTCCCTACGAAAACCTGCGCTACCTGACCGGATTGCATCGTGTGCCCGCGACTCCCGAGTTTGACCAGGCGGCGCAATTTGTTTTGCAACGCGCCAAAGAGTACGGACTCTCCGATGCTCACAGCGAACAGTTCCCCATCGACGGCACCAAGAATTATGGCCTGATGCGCTCATATCTGGCCTGGACCGTCGAGGAGGCCCGGCTGTGGGAAGTGCGGCCAGAGCATCTTCTATTGGGAGATTGGAAGACCGATCCCATTCGCCTGGCTGATTACAGTCATACCGCTGACGCAGAAACGGAGTTGGTCGACGTCGGCAACGGCGGCGCTGAATCCGACTACGCAGGTAAAGACGTCCGCGGCAAGATTGTGCTCGCCGATGGCGTTCTGGCGCGAGTGCAGCAGTTGGCGATCGCGCAGCGCGGCGCGGCCGGCATCGTCAGCGACATGCCCAACCAAACGACAGCCTGGTCCGGATTGGATACCACGGTGGTTCGCTGGGGCCATCTCGATGCGCGTCAGCCGTCCGGCTTTGCCTTCATGGTGTCGCGGCAAACCGCCGAGGCGTTGCGTTCCCGGTTGCGAAGCGGCGAAGCGATCACTCTGAGCGCGCACGTCAAAGCAACTGTTGGTCCGGGCCACTGGACGGTTGTTACCGGCACCATTCCCGGCACTGATCAGGCTGCGGGAGAAATCGTCTACAGTTGCCATCTGGATCACGAACGTCCGGGCGCAAACGATAACGGCAGCGGATGCGTCACGATCCTTGAGTCCGCGCGCGTGTTGCAGCAGTTGATCGACTCGGGCAAATTGCCGCGTCCCGCGCGCACACTGCGCTTTACCTGGGGACCGGAGGTCGAGGGCACGATGGCGTTTCTTGCCACTCATCCTGAGATCCGGCAACGGCTGCGGGCCGACATCCACATGGATATGGTGGGTGGAGATCCGTTCAAGAACAAGTCTGTATTTCACGTCACCGCGACGCCTTGGTCGCTGCCCAGTTTCGTCACCGATGCGGGTTCCGTGCTTCTCGATACCATTCGCGCCGCGGCCAGCGGTTACGCGGCGGGCGAATTGCCCGCGGATCAGGGAATCGTCGAAACCCGCGCCGGCGGACAAGGGACTCGTAATGAACTCTTCGCCGACGTAACGCCCTATTCGAGCGGCAGCGACCACGACGACTATGATTCTTCGACCATCGCCGTTCCCTCACTCTATCTTCGCGATTGGCCCGACATTTATATCCACACCGACCATGACACTCTCGATCAGATCGATGCGACGAAGCTACGGCGCGTAGCGTTGCTGGGAGCGGCCTCGGGATATGTTTACGCCGGCATTACCGCGCAGCAATTGCCAACGGTGCTGCCATTCCTCGCTTCTCAAGCTGAAGCTCGACTCGCGCAGGTCTTCGCAGCAGCCCAACAGTTAGTGGGTGATCCTAAGCTTGAAGCGGGCGTTGCGTGGTATGAAGCGCGTAACCTTGTGAACCAGGCTCTGCTGCGTGAACGCGCAACCCTGCATTCCGTGGTTGAATTCACGGGAGGCGCCGCGGATGCGGACGCAGAGGCCGGGAGGGCGGTTTCCGATCAAGCCGCGAATTTTCAGCGTTGGATTGATGCTCGGGCGAAAATGCGCGGAGCAACAGGATCGGCTCCGAGCGCGCCTTGGGCGGGCGACCCCGACGCGAAACGCATTCCCGTCAGAATTGGAGAATTCGGTCCGCTCGATTATCAGAATGATAACGTTCTGCTGGCACGCCTGGGCAAAGAGCGCTACGGCAAAATCAAGCTGGTCAGCAACGGAGCCACTCGATTGCTCAACGTGCTCGACCAGTCCGAGCTTTATGCTTACGAGATCGTCAATTTTGTGAATGGCTGGCGTACAGTTGGTGAGATACGCGACGCGGTTTCGGCCGAGTACGCTCCTTTGCCGGTGAATCTTGTTGCCGACTATCTCAACGCTTGCGCCGAAGCGGGAGTGATCCGGTGGAAGTAGCGCGGCAATCTTGCGCGGGGTAACATTTTGCACTTACCTTGCGCCGCTAAAACTGCAAGAATGTTAGTTACAGAGCGGGCGCACCAGATATCTGGAATAAGAAGGTAGCCGCGGGCGATTAGCTCGAAGCAGCGGACATCCGCAGACGGGCCGCATACGAGCATGGGGAAAGGAACCAGTGAAGATCTCACAAAAAGGACTTTACGCGCTGCAAGCGATCATGACACTCGGCCGGCGTTACGGAACGGCAACGGTAAAAATCCGTGACATCGCCATGGAGAGCGACCTGCCGGAAAAATTTCTGGAGCTGATTCTTCTGGAGCTCAAGAATGCGCGCATTGTTGAAAGTGTGCGCGGCGCCAAGGGCGGTTACCGTCTGCGGCGCGCGCCCGAGGAGATCAAGCTCAGCGAGATTATTCGGCTGGTGGATGGACCACTCGCACCGTTTGGCGATGCCGACCAACTCCGCGGCCTGATTGTTACCGATCCCGATCACCGCGCGCTGTACAGCGTATTTTTAGAGGTCCGCGACGCGGCCGCCAAAATCCTGGAGAGTACCTCAGTCGCCGATATTCTCGGGAGCGCTTCCAGATCCACCAAAAAGCCGAGCACTAAAAGGAAGCGGAAGACCAGCGCTGTGCTCGCCATTGTTGAGAAGAACATGAAGAGTAACTAACAGTTGCGTGCGTAAGGATGCCGCTGTCGCGCGACTGCCCGCTCAAGCGTTAAGCGAGAACGGCCTCATACTCGCCATAAGCGCCCTTGAAATCCGTGATTTCATGGGTGCCTTCGAAATGCCAGATACGGGTCGCAACTTCATCGATCAAATCTTCGTCGTGCGTGACCAGCAGCACAGTCCCCTGATAACGCTGCAATGAAATGTTGAGCGCGTTGATCGATTCCAGATCAAGATGGTTGGTAGGCTCGTCGAGCACAAGCACGTTCGGCTTTTGCAGCATGAGTTTGCAGAAGAGCAGTCGCGCCGCCTCGCCACCCGAAAGTATGTCGGTACGCTTTTCCGCGTCGTCGCGCGGAAAAAGCATCTGGCCGAGAATACCGCGAATCTCTTCCGTCGAAGCGGCGGGATCCCACTGATGCAGCCACTCCAGAACCTTGACGCCGGGTTCGATGAGCGCCTTGTGGTCCTGCGCGAAATATCCCACGGCAGCTTCGTGACCCCAGATGACTTTTCCACCGTCGATAAAAGGACCATCATAACCGCTGGTCTTTTTCAATTCCGATTCTGAAGTCGTCGGCGAATTGGCTAGCAGCGCGTTCACCAGCGTCGTCTTGCCAGAGCCATTGCGCCCCATCAGCGCGATTTTTTCTCCACGCAGCACGCTGGCCGTAAATGCGGAAATGACCTTCGCATCTCCGTAAGACTTGGCGATGCCTTCGATTTCCAGAATATGCTTGCCCGAGGGCCGCTTCTGCTCGAACTTCAGGTACGGGCGCTGGATGTTGGACCTAGCCAGTTCGGTGACCTGCAATCGCTCAACCTCTTTGCGGCGAGACTGCACCTGGCTGGAGCGGGTTCCGGCGGCAAAGCGGGCGATGAACTCGTTCAACTGCGAAATCTTCTTCTCGCGCTGCGCATTTTGCGCTTCGATCTGCGAGCGGATTTGCGTCTTCGCGACCACCATGTCGTCGTACGTGCCGGTGTAAGTGATGATGGTTTCGTA
>PMSZ01000522.1 GCA_003168235.1 Acidobacteriaceae bacterium | reverse complement strand
CGTCACGGCTCCCGGCCAGGTCACTCAGGGAGAGATCATCATCGCGGCTAGAGTGATTTACGGTCAATATGCGTCTGTAATGATTGACGGTCAGTACATTGACGGGAACGACGTGTATCACTGCTTCCTGTTCGCCCCCGACCCCGGCGGCGTCGGCGGCACCATCGTGACGATCGACGACGCTCCCGGCGCAGGCACGGCGCCCGGTCAGGGCACCTTCGCAGGGCCAATCAACGCGAAGGGGGCGATTGCGGAATACTATGTTGACCAGAACAACGTGTATCACGGCTACCTGATTCCGGCGCCACAACCCCCGATGCCGTAGACGCAGGTCGAAAAGTAACTGTCCATCCGAGAAAGGGCACAGCCGCGCCGGTTCGTGCCCTTCCTCTGTTTTCATGCCCGTATTGCCGCCCAAGACTCGCGGTTGTTGGCGAAACATCACCGTTACACTCACTGACCCCGGAGTCTTGCGGTATCGTTGGAGCGATAACCTGACACGAAGACTGAGTCCTGAGTTTTGACCTGTGAAGGAGACGACATTCAAGCCGAGTGCGCGGCGGACGCTGTGGCTGATCCTGCTGCCGATGGTGGGGACGGTTTTGTGTCTGCGGCTTTATCTTCACCTGGTGCGGGTGCAGCATGTTTATCCGGGCGGATACCTGGTTCATCATTTGTTTGTTGGAGTGCTGATCGTAGTTCCGGCGGCGTTCATTCTGGCGTTTGGCACGCGCGGACGGGTCGTTGGGGTGTTGGCGCGAGTTGCACTCGGGATTGGCAGCGGAATGATTCTGGATGAGGTGACTTACCTGGTGGCTACTGGGGGTAGCGATTCCGATTATGTGTCTGGCGTTTCGCTGGGTGGTTCGGTGGCGTTGGTTTCTCTGGCGACGATTTTGCTGGTGGGGATTTATTGGGTGCGCCGGCGGGACTGAACGCAGATCGGCGCGGCGATCGTATCTGCGGCATGGTGGGAATTTGTGCATCTTCGTTCTGCGCGAGGCCGGGCGAATCCAAAGAGTAAAAAGTGGAATGCCCTGCCAAAACTGATGAGATTTGCTTAGGGGGAGTGGACAGCAAGCCGCGAAATGGCGGGGCGGCAATCAGGAATTCATCGAAGTGGCTGGATTTCAGGCTGTGGGAAGTCACAAGATAACAAGTGGGAGTTTGATTCCCCGGAGAGAACTCAAGCGAGTAAGTTCAGCAGCGCACCGCGCAAATCCTCAAATTTGAATTGGTATCCGCTCTCCTTTAGTTTTGCAGGCTCAACGCGCTGGCTGGCGAGCAATAGCTCCTCGGCCGCCATCTTGCCGAGGGCCGCACGTAAAGCAAACTCCGGCACGGGAAGAAACGCGGGACGGTTGAGCACCGAAGCCAGCATTTTCGTGAAATCCGTATTGCGCGCGGCATTCGGCGCGACTGAATTAATCGGGCCAGAGAGTGACTCGGTGCGCAGCGCGTGCTGAATGGCGCCCACCATGTCGTCGATGTGAATCCAGCTCCACCACTGTCGTCCCGAGCCGACGCGGCCGCCGAGACCGAGGCGGAACGGGGTTAGCATTTGTGGCAGCGCTCCACCCTTCGGGCTGAGCACCAGGCCGGTCCTCAGATTCACGGTGCGGATGCCCGCGTCGGCAGCAACGTGGCTGGCGTCTTCCCACTCGCGGCAGACCTCGGCCAGAAAACCTTGTCCGCTGGCGCTATCTTCGCGCAGAATTTCGTCGCCGCGATTTCCGTAAAATCCGACTGCCGATGCGCATACCAGTACGCTCGGCTTGATCGCAGCCTTCGCCAATGCCGTTGCGAGATTGCGCGTCCCGAGCACGCGGCTATCGCGGATTGCCTTCTTTTTTTCTGGAGTCCAGCGTCCCATCACGCTTTCGCCAGCCAGATGAATGACGGCGACGAATCCCGAAACCGTGGCCGGCGGCAGGGCAGCCAGCGGATCCCACGTAATCTGGCTGGCGCCCTGAGCGCGTCCCCGCACCAAGCGCACAACTTCGAAGGCGCCAGGATCAGCGCCGAGGCCGAACGAGGCCAGAAGCGCGGTTCCGATGGGGCCGGAAGCTCCGGTGATCAATAGCCGCGCCAAGTCGCCGCCTCCAGGGAATGGGATTGATTTATGGGTGAACCCACAATATCATACCATTATGAATGCCCGTCTGGTCATGGACAAAGCCGGCCGCGTCGTTATTCCCAAGCCGCTGCGGGAGGAACTGCAATTGGAACCGGGCGACGCCCTCGAACTGGAAAGCGGCGGTGAGCAAATCACTCTGCGCCCGGCCCGGGGCACGGGGCCGCTCCCGAATGAGCACGGCATTTGGGTGTTACACACCGGAGAACCGTTGCCCGCCTCTGCCACTGACGATCTGCTGCGCCAGATCCGGGAGGGACGTGACTTGGCGAACCTGGGCGATGGTTTTGTTGACGATGCGCGCCCGCGATCGAATAAGCCTGCCAACCGAAGCAGAAGTAAAACTAAAAGCAGAGCTAAAAGCCGAGCTAAAAGCAGAGCTGCGAAATGAAGGGCTTTTTCGACACTTCCGTATTAGTTCCGCTGTTCTACCGGGACCACGTTCACCACCGCCCAAGTCAGGAACTCTTCATTCGATTTAACCGGTCAACCGGCTGCTGCGGGGCGCACAGTTTGGCCGAGGTGTATGCCACTTTGACCCGGATGCCGGGCAAGCGCCGCATCAGCGGCCAGCAGGCAATGCTCTTCATCGGCAACATCCGCGAGCGCTTGTCCATCGTCACGCTGAGTGGCGAGGAATACGCCGACTCGCTCGAAGCGTCGGCGGCTTTGAGCATCGTCGGCGGAAACATCTACGATGCCCTGCTGGCGCATTGTGCGCTCAAAGCCAAAGCGGAGGCAATCTATACCTGGAATACACGCCACTACACCTTGTGCGGGCGGGATGTTATGGGCCGGTTGCGCACGCCTTAACTTGCAGTTACGGCACGACTGAAGAGGTTGCGGAAAAACTCTTGCGGAAGCTGTCAGCATGACCTCAGCGGCTGAAGCCGGATTCAAAACAAAGCCTTTACCGCAGCGCTGAAGCGCTGCGCCACCCAAAAGCTGGGCGAGTCAGAGTTTTCCGCAACCCCTGAAGTCGTGCCCTTCCCAAAACAGATTGAAACTGAGCCGCTGCGAAGAAAACGCCAGTGCTGAAATAGCTTTTCCCCTGCGTTAGAATCGATTATGGCGACGTTGCGGGAACAGATCGCGACGAACGTGCTCACGGTCACCCGGTTCCGCGAGCTGATGAAGAAGCTGCGCGAGAACCGTCCCAACGACGATCTCGACCTGGTCAAGCGCGCCTACGATTTCTCCCAGAAGCACCATGCCGGACAGACCCGCGCTTCCGGCGAACCCTATCTCGTGCATCCGCTTGAAGTCGGCAACGTTCTTGCCGACATGAAAATGGACGCGGTCTCGATCGCCGCCGGCCTGCTGCACGATTCGGTCGAAGACACTTCGGTGACGACGGTTGAAATCCGGCAGGAATTCGGCGAGCAGGTCGCGCACATTGTCGAAGGCGTCACCAAGATCAGCAAGATCGATTTCTCCTCCAAAGAAGAAGCGCAGGCGGAGAACCTGCGCAAGATGATGCTGGCCATGGTTGACGACATTCGCGTCGTGCTGATCAAACTCGCCGACCGCCTGCACAACATGCGCACACTCGAGCATCTCGATCCTGAGCGGCAGCAGAAAATTGCGCGCGAGACGCTGGAAATCTACGCTCCCATCGCGCATCGCCTGGGCATGGGAAAAATTCGCGGCGAGCTTGAAGATCTCGGCTTCAAGTACGTCGACCCCATTGGATACGAGCAGGTGCGCGTTGCCGTGGAATCGCGCCGCAAAGAAGGTGAAGCCTTCATGACGCGGGTAGAAGGCGTGTTGCGCGACGGCCTCAAAGAAGCGGGCATCACCGGACGCGTGGAGAGCCGCATCAAGCGCCTGTACAGCATCCACAAAAAATTGCAGCGCCAGAAGATCAGCGTTGACCAGGTGTACGACCTCTACGCCATGCGCGTGATCACTAACTCGGTGCAGGATTGCTACGCCGTTCTCGGCATCATTCATAATTTGTGGCGTCCGGTGCCGGGCCGCATCAAGGACTTCATCGCCATGCCGCGGCCGAATCTCTACCAGTCGCTGCATACTTCGGTGATTACCGAAACCGGCGAGACTTTCGAAATCCAGATTCGCACCGAAGAGATGCACAAGATGTGCGAAGAAGGCATCGCGGCGCACTGGAAATATAAGGATGGGCCGGTCTCCGCCGAAGACGAGCAGCGCCTGGCATGGCTGCGGCAGGTGGTGGAGTGGCAGCGCGATGTTTCCGATCCCAACGAATTTCTTTCTACGCTGAAGGTCGATCTCTATCCCGACGAGGTCTACACCTTCACGCCCAAGGGAAAAGTTGTGGTGCTGCCGCGCGAGTCTACGCCGATCGATTTCGCGTATTCGATTCACACCGAAGTCGGACACATCTGCACCGGCGCGAAAGTCAACGGACGCATGGTTCCGCTGCGCCATAAACTTCATTCCGGCGACATCGTCGAAATCGTCACCCAGCCCGGACACAAGCCCAGCCGCGACTGGCTGGCCATCGTCAAGTCGTCGCGCGCGCGCAACAAGATCAAACACTGGCTCAACGTTCACCAGCGCGAACGCGCCATCGAAATCGGCAAGAAGCTGATCGAAAAAGAAGCGCGCAAATATCGCATCTCACTCAAGGAAATCAAAGAGGCGGACCTGCAGCGCGCGGCCAGCGAGTACGGCCTCGGACGTCCCGACGACTTGATGGCCGGCATTGGCTATGGCAAATATTCGGCGCGCCAGGTGCTCGCGAAATTCGCGCCGCCCGACGCCCATCCCATGTCGGAACGCGAAGAGCTGGCCGCGTCTCACGGCTTTACCAGTGCCGTGCGCCGCGTGTTTGGCGGAGACTCGAACGCCATCGTCGTCCGCGGACAAGGCGACCTGCTGGTTTATCGCGCGCGCTGTTGCAACCCGATTCGCGGCG
>PMSZ01000253.1 GCA_003168235.1 Acidobacteriaceae bacterium | reverse complement strand
TTGGTATAAGAATGCGCTGCGCGAGACTTCTTGAAAGTCTACGCCAGAGTGTATTTCCCAGCATCAATCGTTTTTTGGGCAATCTGCTGGCGCAGCGCGATTGTGTTAAACGGTTCGTGCTTCGACAGTCGCCGGACAATCGCCAGTTGCGTGCGGAGCATGTCGCCTTCTGCCACGCCGGCGATTACTTTCCTGGCCGCGGCTTCGACTTTTTCCAGCGCCTGGGTGAGATAGACCTGCGTCATCGCAACCGGCAGCGCAGATGCCGCTTCACCTTTCTGCTCCACCATTTTTTGCGCGCGCAGCACGGCCGACTCCATGGCGTAGATTTCGATGGTCATATCGGCGATCGCGCCCATTACCTCTTGCTGGTCCTGGATCGCGGCCATGTATTTCTGTGTCGCCGCGCCGGAAACGAACAAGCCAAGCTTCTTCGCCTGCGCTACCAGTTTTCGTTCTTCCGCCAGAGGACCTTCGATTTCCTCGCCCATCGAGGGCCCGCTCAACACTTCGTCCATCAACTTTTTGATCGCGGGCATCAGCGGCAACTGGCCGCTCATCGCGCGCTTCAGCAGGAAGCCGGTGATGATGAGGCGGTTAATTTCATTCGTGCCCTCGAAAATGCGGTTGATGCGAGCATCGCGATAGGCGCGCTCTGCCGGATACTCCTCGACAAAACCGTACCCCGCGTAGATCTGGAGCGTCTCGTCGACCACGTAGTCGATCATTTCTGACCCCCAGACTTTGAGGATCGAGCACTCGACTGCGTACTCTTCGATGGCCTTGCGTTGTTCTTTCGCGGCTTCGGGACTCGCGGAGTCGATCTGCGAGAGCAACTCGTCCATCATTCCAACGGTGCGATAGACGAGCGATTCGCCGACATAAATCAGCGTGGCCATATTGGCGATTTTTTCCCGCACCAGTCCGAAATCGCCGATGGTTTTGCCGAAGGCCTTGCGCTGCTTGGCGTAAGACACGGCACTCTCAATCGAAACCCGCGCGCCGCCTACGCACATCGCACCGAGTTTGAAGCGACCAACGTTCAGAATATTGAAAGCGATGACGTGCCCTTTGCCAATCTCGCCCAGCAAATTCTCCACCGGGACTTTGCAGTCGTTGAGAATCACGGGACAAGTGGAAGATCCGCGAATGCCCATCTTGTGCTCTTCGGCGCCGGTGGAAAATCCGGGGAAGCCTCGCTCGACCAGAAACGCAGAAAACTTCTCACCATCGATCTTCGCGAACACGGTGAACAAGTCGGCAAAGCCGGCGTTGGTGATCCACATTTTCTCGCCGTTCAGGATGTAGTGCTTGCCATCCGGCGAAAGCACGGCGCGGGCGCGGCAATTGAGTGCGTCGGAGCCGGAAGTCGCTTCCGACAAGGCGTAAGCGCCAACCGTTTCTCCCGCGGCCAGGCGCGGCAAATATTTCTTCTTCTGCTCTTCCGTCCCGAAATAAACGATGGGCAACATGCCAATGCCGCTGTGCGCGCCCCAAGTGGTCGCGAATCCGGCGTACTTGGCAATGTGATCGGCGATGATGGCGGCGGTAACTTTATCCATCTCCAACCCGCCGTAGGCTTCGGGAACCTCGACTCCGCTGAGGCCGAGATCGCCCGCTTTTTTGAGCAGGTCGCGCGAGACGGAGTAGTCCTTGTGTTCGATCTTCTCCGCTTGCGGCAGAATCTCGTTGACGGAAAATTCTTCCGCGGTCTGGCCGATCATCCGGTGCTGCTCGGAAAAATCTTCGGGGGTAAATACATCGGCAGTCTGGCGCTCTTCGAGCAAAAAGCTGCCGCCGGAAATTTTGGTTTTTGGAATCGCAGTCGTCGCCATGTCAAGCTCCGTGGTGGATGCGGCAAACCGGCCGAATAAATTGGTATCAAACGATTATAGGCTAAGGACTATAGAGGTGAGAGCTTTAAGGATTCGAGCTTGACCTTCGAGGAAGCTGATGAAAAATTCTGAAAGACACACCAAGCCGGAAATAGCGAGAACCTGGCAAGCCGCGCAGGATCGTTGCCTGAAAAAAGATGCTTACTCCTCCAGACCGAACCCGAAGAGCGTGCCACGGAATGCGCGCTGGCAATAATCGTACTGATCTTCCAGCAACCGGAAGCGAAGGCCGTCGCGAATACCATTTCGATTCAACTGCCGCTGCTGGAGCGAGACTTGGTCGGCCAACTGGCGACAATCGTTAAACCATCCTTCGGCGCCGCAGGAATAGCCGTTCCAGACGCCGGATGAACACGACGCAATCTTGGGAGTAGGAGTGCAGCCGCCGAATGCATTTCGCGTTCCGCCCGGGCATCCGATAGGCTTTTTCACTATTACATTGGCGACCGCTTTCCGCTCTGACTTCGCGGATGTCTTGGCCGAGGAAATCCGGGTGGTGCCAACGCTGTGCGAGCTCACCGTGGAAGTGCCGTGCGAGAAGCCCGCTGAGCTGGCGAAAGAAGATCCGCCGGAGCTTGAGCCGTGAGAGCCCCCGCCGCCGCCTCCATGCTGCGCAAAGGCGACGGCTGAACACAACAGGATGGATACGACGAGCAAACCAGAGAGCCGCATGAAGCACCTCCCGCGGCGCGGAGACCAGTCGAGGCTAGCATGGTAGGCCTGCCTCTAGACGGAACCGCCCGGTCAGCATGTTACCGCAGAATAGCCGCGAAAAACACAACAATCTTGGGGAAAAGCAATTCCAATGGTCAGTCTTAGGCCAGGTTTTCGAAAATCCCCGCCGCGCCCATGCCGCCGCCAACGCACATCGTCACCATGCCGTAACGGCCATTGCGCCGCTTCAGTTCACGGAGGACGCTGGCGGTCAACTTTGCGCCCGTGCATCCCAGCGGATGCCCGAGAGCAATCGCGCCCCCATTCGGATTCACGCGCTCCGGATCAATTCCAGCTTCCCGAATCACGGCCAGCGATTGCGCGGCAAACGCTTCGTTCAGCTCGATGACGTCAATATCCGAAAGCTTCAAACCGGCGAGCTTCAGCGCTTTGGGAATCGCAAACACGGGCCCGAGTCCCATTTCTTCCGGCTTGTATCCGGCCGTTGCAAACGCCACATAGCGGGCCAGGGGAGCGATGCCCAGCGCCTTGGCGCGTTCAGCCGACATCACGACCGCCGCGGCCGCGCCATCGGACATCTGCGAAGAATTTCCCGCCGTGGTCACGCCCTTTACGTGAAATGCGGGCTTGAGCGCGGCGAGAGCCTCGATTGAAGTATCGGCGCGCGGGCCTT
>PMSZ01000039.1 GCA_003168235.1 Acidobacteriaceae bacterium | reverse complement strand
TGAGAGCACTGCAGACCGCTCAACTGGACAGCCAGGAGCAGCCACCCCCACGCAGAGCTTGCAGCAGCGAACGCCGGACTTCGTCCCTCCGGGCACAAAGGTGATTCACGAATCGGCTCCGCTGCAGGCCACTACCGAGTCCGAGACGGTCATCGAAAACGACGTCTACCGCATCGTCTTCACGAATCGTGGCGCGCGCGTCAAGTCGTGGGTGCTGAAGAAATACACCGACGACAAAGGCGGCCAACTCGAATTGGTGAATGCAGCGGCGGCCGAGAAGTATGCATATCCGCTGACCTTGTGGACCTATGACGAGGAGTTGCGCAACAAGCTGAACTCGGCGCTGTACCTCGGGTCGCACTTCCCAACCAGGACCGATACCGCCGGTGCCTCTCCCCTCGGTGCCAGCTACACCGCTCCGACGAAAATCATCTTCGGATACTCCGACGGCGACATTTCTGTAAACAAGACATTCACCTTCGATCACGATAGCTACGTCGTCGGAGTCCAAACTGACGTCGAAGTCAAAGGCGTGCCTGTCTCCGCCTTCCCCATGTGGCCTTCCGGTTTCGGCGCCGATATCACCGGAGCCCAGTACGCTCTCGGCCAGATCATCTATCAGAACGACGATAAGGTCGAACGTCTGGCGATCAAGAAAGTCAGCGGCGGAGGCACCGTTCCCGGCCCCTTCAACTGGGCGGGAATTTCCGATCAATACTTCGCCGCCGTCTTCATGCCCCGCGATCCCCAGAACGCGGCTCTCGTCACTCTCCGCAACGCGCTCTCCATACCCCACGGCGGCTCCGACGCCAACCAGATGGATAAGATCGACGTCCTCGGCGCAGCCGTCGGCAGCCTGAAAGGCGCAACCGACACTCGTCTCTATGTCGGTCCCAAGGCTCTCTCCGATCTCGAATCCGTCGCCGTCCCCGGCATCACCGGCGCTCAGCCCGATCTCCGCTCCGTCGTTGATTTCGGCTGGCTCGGCATCATCGCCCGCCCGCTCTTCCTCTGGCTGAAATGGATGTATAGCCACATCGTCCCTAACTGGGGTTGGGCCATCCTCTTGCAAACCCTGGTCATCAACCTGGCCCTGCTCCCGCTGCGCCTCACCCAGATGAAGTCGATGCTCAAGATGCAGCGCGTCGCGCCCCAGATCAAATCCATTCAGGAAAAATACAAGAAGTACACTCTGCGCGATCCGCGCAAAGCCGAAATGAACGAAGAAATTTCGGCCCTGTATAAAAAGGAAGGCGTCAATCCCGCCGGCGGCTGCCTCCCGCTGGTGATCCAGATGCCCTTCCTCTTCGCCTACTACCGCATGTTGAACGTAGCCATGGATCTCCGCCACGCGCCTTGGCTCTGGATCCACGATCTGTCCTCGCCCGACCCCTGGCACATTCTGCCCATCGCCATCATCGTCACCATGTTCCTGATGCAGCGCATGACCCCGCAAGCCGGCATGGATCCTGCGCAACAAAAAATGATGAATATCATGATGCCCGGCATGCTCGGTCTCATGAGCTGGAACCTGCCCGCCGGCCTCGGCCTCTATTGGTCCGCCGGTCAACTCATCGGCATCGTGCAGCAGTCCGTAATGAATCGCACCTCGCTCGGCCGCGAGATGCGCGAAATGATGGAGAAACGAGCAAGAAAGAAGGAAAAGTAGTGGTCAGTTTGAATTTGTTTGCCTGACACCTGAGACCTGACACCTAAGACCTGATTCCCAGAGACCTGCCCTATGCCAATTACCGACAAAGTATCCGCCGCCAAACAAATCGGAGAATTCCTCCAGGCCGTCATCTCGAACGGCGGCTTCAAACTCAAATATCGCATCACCGTCGATCCACCCATGCCGCAGAACCGCGAGTGGGAGCATCCCGAAATCCTCGTCGAGTTCGCCGGCCCCGACTCCACCCTGCTTCTCGACCGTGGCGGCGAACTGCTTCGCTCCTTCGAGTTGCTCGCCTCCGAAGTTCTGCATCTCCAGGGCAACGAGCACGAGAAGATCTGGTTCGACTGCAAAAACTTCCGGGCCATTCGCATCGACGAATTGCAGCTCGCCGCTCGCGTCGCCGCCGAACACGTCCGCCGCACCAGTGAANNCTGCGTGACGAAACCGACCTGCGCACCGAAAGTGACGGCGAAGGTGGAAGACGCTCTGTCGTCGTCTATCCCGCGAGCTATAAGACAGCCGCCCCCGTAAGGCGTGAGCGCCGTCCGAATTGAGGCCAGATTGCAAAGGGAGAGGTCAAAGGTGCTTGAGGTCAGAGGTNNCTCACCTCTGACCTCTGACCTCTATTTTGCACCTCTGCAATCCAACCTCTGACCTCTGACCTCGGTTTGCCCTGTTTGCGCGGCAGTTAGTTTCTCGACACTTGACAGCAGAAAAAAAACGCGGTTCCATATTGCCCGCACATGAATTTTTTTTCTTATCGCTCGCCGACACCGCGTTTTTTTTGTGCTAGTATGCCGTTCGTCCCGTATTAATTTTTCAATCGTCAACCTGTTCTGCTAAACAGACGCTGCTCCGTAAAACGTTAAGAATTTCAACCTTAAGGTTCTGGCTTTTTCCCGGATTTTTTGTCCGGCGCTTTGATTATTCTGGCAAACAATGTCTCTTACCAGTTCCACCATCATCCCGAATCCTTGGGCGCGCATCCTCGACGCTCTCGAAAAAAAGATCAACCGCCATTCCTACGACACCTGGCTCAAACCCACTCGCTACAGCCACGCCAGCAATAAAATTTTGTTCGTCCGCATTCCCACCGCCGAGTTCCGCCACGTTGGCGACAAGTACGCCGACCTCATTCAGGAGGCGCTCGACAATCTCGGCCTCGGTTACGAAGACGTCAAGTTCGTGACCGCCGACGACGATCCTTCGAATACGCCCATTCGCCACAACGGCGGCCTGTCGAGTCCCGTTCAACACACAGGATCGAGTTCGCAGACAACCCTCGCGGCCCTGCATCCATCCCAGGCCCGCTTCGATTGGGATAGCGCCGCCCAACTCAACCCCCGCTATACCTTCGACGCCTTCGTCATCGGCAGCGGCAACCAGTTCGCCCATGCCGCCTGCCAGGCCGTCGCCGAGCGTCCTTCGAAAGCCTACAATCCGCTCTTCCTCTACGGCGGCGTCGGCATGGGCAAAACCCATCTCATGCAGGCCATCGGTCACGAAATCAAGCGCCGCTCGCCGCAAGCCGCCATCTGCTACACATCCAGCGAGAAGTTCACCAATGAAATGATCAACTCGCTGCGCTACGACAAGATGATCAGCTTCCGCGACAAATTCCGCACCATGGATGTCCTGCTCATCGACGACATTCAGTTCCTCGCCCAGAAAGAGCGCACCCAGGAAGAGTTTTTCCACACCTTCAACGCTCTGCACGAATCCATGAAGCAGATCGTGATCGCCAGCGATCGTCCTCCCAAGGAACTCGCCGAGTTCGAAGACCGCCTGCGCAGCCGCTTCGAGTGGGGCCTCATCGCCGATATCCAGCCCCCCGATCTCGAAACGAAAGTCGCCATCCTGCAAAAGAAAGCCGAGCAGGAGCGCGTCACCTTGCCCACCGACGTCGCCTTGTTCATCGCCTCCAACATCCGCTCCAATGTCCGCGAGCTCGAAGGCGCCTTAATCCGCCTCGTCGCCCACTC
>PMSZ01000171.1:519-4766 GCA_003168235.1 Acidobacteriaceae bacterium | reverse complement strand
GAGGGAGATGTTCGGCATTCCAATGAACGATTTCCTGCAATACGTGGACCCCGAGCTGAGTGTACCGGCGCTCATCCTCTTCAAGTATGGGAAACCACGCGGATACATGCAGGACTGGCTGATGTTTCATATGAAGCCGCACGTATATTGCTCCCTGGAGCCCGACTCGGAACAGCGAGCGGAATACCTGAAGGCGGAGGAGTCCGAATGCCAGTGACCATGCGCCAATTTGAAAATTCCCTCCGCCAGCCGGCCCTTTGCGAACTCCTGCCGGTTCGAGACTATCTGGACGGCTGCATCATCCGCACAAACGGTTGCTTCGTAGCCGGCTATGAAGCAAGTGGACTGAACACATTCTTTCATGCGGATGAGACGCGTAATCGAACCAAAGAAGTGCTGGAGGCGCTGGTGCGCTCTTTGCCCGAAAGATCGATGCGGATGCAGGTTCGATATGAGGTGACGGATGGCCATGGCGACCTGACGGAGCGCTACGTGAAGGAACAGCGAGTCGAGAATGCCGTTCTTCAGGCCCTCGATCGGGAGCGCCTCCGATTGTGGAACCTGCGCGAGCAGGAGGGACACTACCTGCAGCGACGATTTCACGTGTACTTCATCTGGAACCCTGACGTCCACCACGACAGCTCGGATTTTGAGTGGCGAAAGACACGCAAGAAAGCGAACAAGTGGAGCCTCTCGGCGAACAAATGCATCCAGCGAACGCTGCGCGAACATGAGGACTTCTTATCGGAGTTTGAGAGCTTGATGGCGGGTGCACAAGCCACGCTCGAGGCTACGGGAATGCAACCGCGGCGCATGACCGATCAGGAGATGTTCCTCGAAGTCAAGCGGGCACTGAATCCGCTCGCCAAGGATACGCGGCCCTATAAGCAGGGCCTGGCCTACGAGAGCGCGCGGGCGCAAATCGCGAATGTCAACATCGAGGACGAACAGGACGACCACTTGAAGGTCGGCGGTCTTCTGTACTCCTGGGTCAGCGTCAAGGAAATGCCGGATGCAACATTTCCAGGCATCACGCGCGAGCTGGTCGCGCAGGAGTTTCCGCTCGTGATCAGCGCGGAGATCGCGATTCCGGATCAAAGCAAGATCATGCGGTCATACAAGCGACGTCTTCTCCGTATGCAGGCGGCACAGAGAGACATCCATGGTGGTTTCAAGATCAATGTCGAGGCACAGATCGCCCAGGAACAACTGATCCAGACTCTGCAGGATGTCGTGTCCAGTTCGTTGAAGGTGTGTCAACTCAGTTTGCTTGTTGGCTTGCGAACGTCCAACCCGATCCGCAACGCAAAGGAGCGGAGAGAGGCCGAGCGTATTCTTGCAGACCGCCGTCAGCGCATCCTCCACGCGGTGGCTCGAATGAATGGCGCACGCGGTATACCGGAGACGCTCGCCCAAAAGCGGATTTATGTCGGGACGCTTCCGGGGATGGCAGAAGAGACCAAGCGGGAGCAGGAGTGCCTTACTCTGCACGCGGCCGACTTGTTGCCGGCTGAAGTCCCCTGGCAGGGATTGACCTCAGCGGCGATCCTGCTCGAAACCCCCTCCCGCCAGATGGTGCCCTTCTCGCCGTTCGATGCAAGCTTGGGCGATGCCAACATGCTGATCATGGCGAAAAGCGGTGGAGGTAAGACCTTCATGGCTCAGCTGCTGCTGCTCATGCTGGGCCGGACGGGCGCGCAGATCTCTATCCTGGAGCGCGGCGATTCCTACCGGCCCCTTGTCGAGCTCATGGGCGGCCGAGTGATCGAAGTAAATCTCGACGGTAACGAAACTCTGAATCCCTGGGATCTCCCTCAAGGGGAAAAGACGCCATCGAAGGAGAAGGTCGCGTTCTTGAAGAACCTCACTCGGCACATGATCGGCGACGCGCCGGGCTCCGATACCACGCTCGTCGATAACGTCATCAGCGAGGCGATTGCGCGGACCTACAAACGGGTCGGACTTCGCTACGCCAATCCGGTGCCGACCTTCTCGGACCTCCGGGACGAACTCGCCCAATGGCAAGACGAGGAAAAGATGCAGCGCGCGGTCGACGAAGCGAAGCTTGCGGCGATCAAACTGCGAACGTGGACTGAAAAAGGCATCTATAGCCGCCTGTTCGACCGTCGCACGAACATCCATACCGAAAATAGCTGGTTGTTTTTCAATGTGGAGGGGCTCGGCTCGGATGCACATCTCGAAACCGCGATGAGCATGCTGATCGCGAATGCGATGGCGGAGCGTGCCTCAGGCAGGTCCGGACAACCGAGCATCACCGTACTCGATGAGTGCTGGTCGTTGCTTGATTCGCCGGTCCTGGCGCCAGAGGTCGTGCAATTGTTCCGAACGGCGCGCAAACGGAATTCGAGCGTCTGGGGCATCTCGCAGACGCTCGAAGATTTTGTAGGAACTTCGCACCAGCCGCGTCTGCATGGGCCGGGTATTGTGAAAAACGCGAACACGAAGCTGATCGGTCAGCAACCCGGAGACATGAGCGTGTTGGAGAACCAGCTCCATCTGAATGAGGTCACCCTTGCGGCCATCAAACGCTTCAGCTCGCCGCAAAAAGGGCGCTACGCGGAGATGCTGCTTGTCATCGGAGAGAAGGCGGAGACGACCCAGGTCATTCGACTCGTTCCCACGCCTGTCGATTACTGGATCTGTACAACCTATCCGCGCGAGCGTGCTTATCGAGCCTGGTACTTAAAGCAGAAGCCAGAGCAGCCGCTGCTTGAATGCTACGAGGAGCTGGCACGGAAGTTCCCAGAGGGCCTGGCCGGACTTCCGCAGTTACCGGAAGAACTGTCTGCCGCCGTGACAGCACCAGGGTCCGTCCGGGTTTAGGAGGCGTATATGTTGTTCGTCACAGCACTGTTCGGTGGTCTGATGCTCCTGAGCGTCGAGAGCCGGCGCCGCATGGTCGCAGTCTTGCTGATTGGCTGTATCGCGATTCTCGGAATATCGCCCCCGCCGGCGCAGGCTCAGCTCCCCTTCTGCCTGCCATGCGTTATTCAGGCTGTGCTCAACACCATCACGGTGACGATCGGCGGCTTGCTGACCAAGATTAACGTCGTACTGGGAAAACTCTTTTCGCTCTTCACGCAGACAGTCTGGCCGCTTGCAAAGATCAACCTCGCGAAGTCGCAGATTCAGTCCATCATCGCGAGGTTTCTCGGGGTGATTCAGTCGATCATGTCGATTAACCCGCATACCGCCACGCTGCCTCACCCCATTGCTCTTGAGAGCGTCATTCGCGATCGGAGTGCGGCTGACCTTTCTTCCGTGCCGCCGGCCTACGTCAGTACCTTCCGGCCGGTTCCTCAAGCCGGCAACATCGCTCCCCAGGACCGCGACCTGACGGACATGGATGATGCCATGGCGCAGGACAACCTGATGATGTTGAAGGAATCCGACCAGGCACAAGACCTTCAGTTGCAGCTGGCCAATCAGATCGAGAGCCTTGTGGCGAACCCCAGCATCAATATCTCGGCCCCGGGGTCGTCGTCGCTGATTACGGCGGCAGCCGTAGCTGGCGAGATCCAGAGCCAAGCGGTGACGCAGAAGATGCTGGCCGCCATGTTACGGCAAGAAGCGGCGCGCGTCGCACACGACAACGCCATCCGAAAACGCAATGCGGCCTATGCCGGCCAACTGCAAACGGACATGACTAATGTTCTCCAACACAAGTGAAGGGGGAAGGAAATGCGAGATCGATTCAAGGAATGGATGAGTGGAGCGAAAGCCGCGGGTGCCCGTGTATGCCGATGGAGCCGTCGCTACACGGTCCTGCTGGCATTGGCATTGTTGTTGAGCACCCTTGTTTCGCCCAGAAGGGCCGAGGGACAGTTGCCGAGTCCCTGTTGTGCACTCTTGGCGGAGGGGCTGGGAACAATCAATATCACGCTCGGCAGCGTGATTGCCGGAGGCCTGCAGGCAATCAACACAATACTGACCAACACGAATAATTTCTTACAGACGACGGTGTGGCCGCCACAAGCCATCGCGCAAGCTCTCGGGATGGCGGGCCAGATCCAGGGATTCTACGCGCAGATTCGCGCCATCCTGCAGATCCCGATCGCCACCGCGACGCTGCCCAATCCGAGGCAGCTTGAGAGCATTCTACTGTCGCGGAATCCTGGCCAGATCGGAAGCACGACCGGAGGCTACGCGAGCGTCTACAACGTAGTGCCCACGCCTCAAAACGCGTCTCCCGCTGTCCGCGATCTGATCGACATGACCGACGCGGT
>PMSZ01000171.1:0-510 GCA_003168235.1 Acidobacteriaceae bacterium | reverse complement strand
AACGCCTACACGCAGTCTGCCTTGGCGGATCTGATGAGAGTGAGGGCAATCGACCTCGCTAACAATGGCGCCAACTTGAAGCTCGGAAGCGGGTGGGCGGTTTCTACCCAACAGAACATAACGACAACGCTGCAACACAAATAGCCATGTTCTACTTTCAGCAGCTTTTCAATACCGCGATGAACGGAATCGACTCAGGCGGCGCGACCTCCGGTGCCGTTCAGGTTGCGCAGTACATTCTATTGGCTAGTCTGCTGTTCGGCATCTACGAGGCCTGGGCGCGTGGCGGAGACACACACTTCCTCGGAGCGACGGCGGTTCGCTTCTTTGCGGTGGGCCTCGTGATGCTCAACTACAGCACGGCGTTCCGGGATGTCAACGGCATGTTCAACAACGTGGCGAGCTTCATCAACACCAGTACCGCGGGTGGGGGCGATGTATTCGGCCAGTGGATGTCCGATCTGTCGAACTATTGGAATAACAATAACGGCATTCAGGCATTGTGGGGCC
>PMSZ01000544.1 GCA_003168235.1 Acidobacteriaceae bacterium | reverse complement strand
ATGACCGAGGTTCCCTTAAAATAACCTGCGGCGGAGTAGTACAGGTTCCAGTTAAGCGTTGCTGGGGGAGCAGGATACTCCTCAGTAGGTTTCACGAAGCTGTTGATCCATGTGTTGTAGGTGCCTGCATCGACGATGTTGTTTTCGAAGATGTTCCCTTGCGCTTCTCCGGAGTGGTACTGAATCTGGAATTCGCCAGCCTGGTTCTTGGTGCTGTTGTTGTACAACGTGTTGTTGACAATGACGACTTGCGAGCTGCCGCCGCAGCAGCGATCACCCGGGCCAACGCTGATATCGTTGGCGTAACCTCCGATGGAAATACCGCACGCATTTGAACCGTAGACGACGTTGTTGCGAACTGTGACATACCTGCCATCGCACGGATAAGTACCTGTGCCGGGGACTCCGGTGTCGTTTGGGCCCGACCACTCAGTGCCGTTACTCAAACACTTTCTATGTTCGCTGGCGACTTCGATTCCGTAGTCGACGTTGTGGACCAGATTCTGCTCGAATGTGACGTACGCGCATCCGTCACAATACAGACCATCGGCATCGTAGGAATCCCCCTCGCCAGCGTTGTGGATCCCGCTGATGTTGTAAACGGTGTTTCCGCTGATCTCGCCGTACATCGCCTCGTCGTAGCCGACCGGACCGACGCCTTCGTACCCGATCGCGTCGATGCCAATGTTGTCGTTATCGTGGACGAAATTATTGGTAATGGCGAAATTGGTGACGTTGCCATCCACGTTCACTGACTCGCTCTCGCCTGTCTTCAGGTCATAGACTTCGTTTCCGCTGATCGCCAGATAGCTGATGGGAGTCTGCGACGTTCCGTAAACAGCGATGCCGAAAGCGTTGCCGTTTTTTTCTGCCGTGGTGGTGATGTTGTTCACCAGATTATTCAGCAACTGGACGCCAGTTCCCGAACCCGTAATCCACACGCCGGCCGGAGTGTAGGCGGCTTTATTGGTGGTGTAGTTGCGTATTTCAAACCCGCTGAGAGTGATGTAGCTCTGATTCACGAGATTGATAAGACCCTGCGTCTCGTTCCCGCTCGATGGTGGATTCGAGCTGCAACAACTTACGCCGGTGCCATCGATCACCGCTGTCTGCCCGGGATAACTCTCGAAGCTGATCGGAGCTGAGGCCATTCCAGAAGCCGGAAAATTCACCGACTCATTGTAGATTCCTCCGAATACATAGACTGTGGCGCCGGCCGAGACGGAGTTTGCCGCATGTTGGATGGTGAGCCAGGGTGCTCCCATGGTGCCGGGGTTGCTGTCGCTGCCGCTGGTCGATACATAGTAGATGGGGCCGGTTTGCGCCGAGAGCGAGAACGACGCGAACATGATCAAACCCAGGCCAAGCAAGACGCGCATCACGGATGCAGGCATCAATGCGCGCTGAATATCGAGCGCCTTGTCAGCGGAATCATTCCTGTGCGATGGCATATACATCCCTTTGCACTTACTAATTTGACGGACTGACCTCGACGAGAAGATGTTCCTTGAACGCCGCTGGCAGTTTTGCCACGCCGTCGGCGGGCGTGTCGATGGTGCCAAGATCTTTGTCTTCACTGTAGTCGCGCACGTGATACTTTCCGGGCTTCAATCCGCGCAGTTCGACTTCACCTTTAAAAGCTGACGACACAAAGAACGCGTAATACATCTTGCCGTCTTTCGAAATCGCATATCCTTCGGGTGTGTCGTATCCCGTGACATACAGGTCCTCGAATTCGCCTTTCGAAAGCATCTTCTCGTTGTACAAACCGATCCACTTTTTCCAGCGCTCCTCTTTTTGCGCGGTCAGATTGACATCTTTGAATTTTGGACCGGGATCGGGCCAGACGAATTTTGTCCCGACAACACCTCCGGTGCCGATGGTGGAGGCGAAATCGTCCCCGTGTTCTCGCCAGTCGTTGCCCACTTTTGTCATGGCTGAAAGTTCAACGTGATCACCATAGACAGCTGATTCGGGTCCGAGCAACGCTTTATACATTTTGATTCGCCGGCGCACCTGCACGGCGCCAACTGGGTCCGCCGTCACTGCCTGATCGATGAACGGCAACCAAGCTAGAGACGGTGGCGTGCCGCAGGGACAAGCCTGGGTGACACTCTGCGGTTTCAGAGCGCGGGTCGTCTGGAAAATTTCTTTATAAACATCCGCCATTGCATTCACCGAATCCTGCGGCGACTTGTGATGGTGCGCCGGGTTGTAGCATTCGGGAACGCTGTAAATATTGTCGAGCTTGCTGCCGTCGAATCCCCAGTCGCGAATGAATTTCTCGGTCAGCTGCTTGTGATATGCGCGCACTTCCGGAACGGCGGGACACAGAACGGCGAGACCGCGCGTCATGCGCGCATGTTTACCGTTCTTGTCGAGGATCAACCACTCAGGATGCTGCTGCGCGATTTTCGCAACCGAATATTTGTGCGATTCGTATTTTCCCTGCCCGTCTTCGACGCCGAGCGGTAGCCACCAAAGCTGCGCGAGCATGCCTTGCTGGTGGAAGTCGTCGGTCATCTTTTTGATGGAATCGCCGGGAAAAGTATCGGAGCGCGGGTTCCAGTCGCCATATACGTCGAACCAGCGATCGTCGAGCGTCACCCACTTGATGCCCATTTCTTTCAGTTTCGGAATTGTGCCGAGCATCTGCGCGGGAGTGACGTCGGCCTCGTATCCCCAGCCGCACCAGCTCACGTTGTAGGCTTCGCTAGACGGCTTCGGCAGTTCCCAACCCTCCTGCTGCAAAACGCTCGACCAGATCCGCAACGGCTCATAGAAGTCGCCGGCGAAGACCGCGACAAAACTGCGCGGGGTGGAGTAACTTTCGCCCGGCTTCAATGTGATGTTGGCGGCGTAATCCACTTCGGAGTCCACCCGTCCATCGGCAGCGACTTTAGTTGGGACCGCTGAGGAGATCGGGACGGTCTCGACATGCCCGACGGCTTCGCCTACTTGCCGGGTCCAAAACGCCACCACCGGAATCCCGCCACCATAGCCGCCTTTGACGACTCCTCCCATGACGTCAGGCTGAGAGAACGCCGGCGTGAGCTTTACCACGTCGTCTTTTCCCCAATCGTAACTGGCGCCATGGAACGACCACATGTCCCACGGTTTCGCTTTCGCGTCTACCAAGCGGGCGTTTAGGCGACGCCTTTGATTGACGCTCTTCTCAACGACCATTTCGCTTGTGCCTGTGTTTTTGTATTCCACCGTACTCAGTAAGATGTTCGGGAACTTGTCGTAAACTTCGAGTGCCAGCACGAACTTCAAATCTCTTCCCGATGGCCCCAACGGACGCGCGGGAATCTCCACTCGCTTTCCGGCTCCCATCTTCCCGATCGCCTCGTGTACCTGCGCCTGCTGGAGGTCGAGAGTGAAGTGAACATCTTTGCCCGCTACCTGGGCAAAATCGCTGTCGGCGGGTGCGCCTAGCTGAGGATCGTCGAGGGTCAGCTTTTTTCCGTCCTTCAACAGAAAAGCCTGCACGTAACCATCCGGCCTTATTTGAAATTCGGCCACTGTGGTGGTCAAAACCAGCGGACCTCCGCCACCAGTTTCCACCTTAATCGCGGATGGCTGGGTCGGTTCCGGCTTTTGACCGGCACCTGCCATCGGCGATTTGGACGGGGTGGTGCACGCCGTCGTGAGACCGAGAATGAGCGCGATAGCGGCAAAAAAAATGACGCGGCTTTGTGCGGTCATGGTTAAGCCTTGCTCCCCAAAGTGTTCTACCCTGTTGCGCATTTCCGGCGACCGGATTTCGGTAAGCGCGTTTTCGTTACTGAGATTCAAAAATCGATGTTGACAAAAGATATAAAACGAAAGTAAAAGTAATAATTCGTAATAGTACACCGAAAGCGTGCCGTCGCAACACCCGAAGTTTTGCTGGCTCGAGCAAGCGGCGCAGCTTCGGTTTCAGCGCCCAGGAGCCCCAACCATGACTCTCCGTTTCCTTCGCCCGCAGTTTCTCTTGGCCTTGTTCTGCATGAGCCTCGCGTTGACCACGACGCTTCAGGCGCAAAAAGATGCTGGCGCTATTGTAGGCTTGGTGCGCGACCCGAGCGGCGCGGTGGTCTCAGGTGCGAAGGTCACGGTGACTGACGTCGATCGCGGCATTGTGCTGACTCTCTCGACCAATGACAACGGGGAATATGTCGCCAGTCCATTGAGAATCGGCCGATACAGCGTTACTGTCGCAAAAGAGGGGTTCAAGAAAGCCGTCGCTGGCCCAGTGCAGGTGAACATTCAGGATCGTGTGGGCGTGGACTTGAAACTTGACCCTGGAATGGCGACGGAAGTCGTCGCGGTCACCGGCGAACGTCCGCAACTGGAAACCGAGACCTCAGAACTTGGCCAAGTCGTCGACAGCCAGCGCATCAATGCGCTTCCATTGAACGGACGGAACTATGCACAGTTGGCACTGCTTGGCGCGGGCATTGCCGCGGCCGAGCCAGGATCGCGCGTCGAAACGACGTATGGCTTCAGTTCCAATGGCGCGCGCTCGCTGCAGAATAACTTCCTGCTCGATGGCATCGACAACAATGCCAACCTGGGCGACGTGCTCAACGGCGCCGCATATGTCGTGCAGCCGGCGGTCGACGCGATTGCTGAATTCAAGGTCGAAACTAACGCCTACAGCGCAGAATTCGGCCGCGGCAACGGAGCCATCATGAACGCCGTGATCAAGTCTGGGACCAACCAGATCCACGGCGATCTATGGGAGTTTTTGCGCAACGACAAATTGGACGCCACGAATGCCTTCGACAATCCTAGCATTGGCGGATTCGGCCAGCAGCCTTATAAGCAGAACCAATTCGGCTTCACGCTGGGCGGGCCCATCGTCAAGAACAAATTGTTCTTCTTCGGAGACTATGAAGGCCTGCGCATTCGGCAGGCGCTGCCGCAGTTGTCCACCGTCCCCACGCAAGCCGAGGTTGGCGGCGATTTCTCGGCGTTTCTCCAACTCAGTCAGCCGATTACAGGTGTTGTCGATTGCCACGACAACCCGACTTATCTGGGAGAGATCTTCGATCCGACCCAGGCGGAAACCGGCTCCGCATATAACGGCGGACCTTGCAGCCTACCTATCGGCACCACCGGCCCCAACTACTCCGGGACCCCCACCAACAAATTTTCTAACCCCGGCGGCACCGGCACGGCCATCGATCCGCTGGCGCAGGAGCTGGCCAATCTTTTTCCCCCTCCTACCCCTAACCTGACTTTGCCCGGTGGAAACTTCCTGTCGGATCCCGAGCGCAGTGAAACAGAAAACAAGTTTGATGTTCGTATTGACCAAATCGTGAACAACAAAGACAATTTTTTCGTACGGTTCAGTTACGGCAACGACAATAACTTCCTTCCCTCCCCCTTCCAGAACATCCTCGATGGCGGCAGCTTTCAGGATGGCTATAGCAACAACACCGCCGAGGGGTTGGCGGCGAGCGAAATCCACACGTTTCGCAACAACCTGATCAATGAATTTCGCTTCGGCTTCAATCACCTCAACTCGCACCGGTTCAATCTGTATTCAAACGAGAACGTCTCGCAAGACATTCCAGGCGGAATTCCCTTTCCGGGAGTTCCGTTCGAAGCGGGACAGAATATCGGCGGCCTGCCTTCACTTAGCTTTGGCGACGGCACCGCGACCATCGGCGCGTCCGAATACCTGCCCGCTATCGCCCACCAGCACAGCTACGACTTAACCGACAATCTAAGCTGGACCCGT